>WKKR01000002.1:900000-1110026 GCA_009684525.1 Geobacter sp. | reverse complement strand
CGAAGTGGTCTTATAGCAAACTCCCCGCTGCACCGTCAAGGAGTTTTTTTCAGCTGGCGTGATCGCATGCTATAAATTATATATAAAAGCGAGCTAACGACTAACCACTTTATTTTCCTGACAGAACTTGTTATAGAATCATGCTGAATGTAGCAACGTTTCTCCATACATTCCAGAGGGAGTCTCAATGAAACGTTTCAGGGCTTTTTTGACCTTACTCCTTTTCGGCAGCATGTTGGTCCTGCTGCAACCCATACAGCGGGCAGGCGCTGAAACTTCCCCATCCACTGCCACATCGCAGACGATGCCTTTCTATAACTATAATAATACATTGCCCACTTCAACCTACCCCCTGCCGGCAACGTCTGTTGTATCGCAACCTGCTGGAGCACCTGCGAATCTTTCGCCAGTGCCGGCGCCCACGTTACCAACCAGGCTCAATTCGATTCCCGGCACAAATGCCGGATTGATCGGGCAAACAACCCTGCCGTCGCAGACAGCCCAGGGTCCGAGCTCTACAACCAATACAGCCTCCCCGGCGACTCCTGGCACCCCCCCTGCCGAAACCGCTTCTGTCCCACCCAAGACAACCGTGCCCGACGCGACAGCGGAAATATCCTCCATCGAGCGCGCCATGCAGGACTCAGTCACGAATGCCGACAAGACCGTGCCGCAGCCCTTCTCTTTCACCCAGTTGACTCAGTTCGGTTACAACTACTTCCGCCCCGAGACCCAGGGATTCGCAGCCCTTTCCGATATTCCGGTCGGGCCGGACTATATTCTGGGGAGCGGTGACCGGATTGCTCTGACACTTTGGGGCAGCATCGAAGGGACCTACGAACTGGAGGTCAACCGCAGCGGAGAAATTACCCTTCCCAGGGTGGGAACGGTCAAGGTCTCCGGAGTCAAATTCGGACAGCTGCCCGCGTTGCTCAATGGCCAGCTCGCCAAGGTATTCAAGGATTTCCAGTTTACCCTCACCATGGGGAAATTGCGCCTGATCAAAGTATATGTAGTCGGCGAAGTGCAAGCCCCCGGCGACTACTCGGTCTCCTCCCTTTCAACCTTGATCAACGCTCTGGCAGCTGCCGGCGGCCCCACCAAGAACGGGAGCCTCCGGTCCATTGCCATCCGGCGTGACAGCAGGGTCATCGAGACCGTCGACCTCTATGAATTCTTTCTCAAGGGAGACAAGAGCCGCGATATCCGCCTCCAGCCCGGCGACATCGTTTTCGTGCCTAATATCGGTCCGGTAGCCGGGATTGCAGGCAATGTGCGCCGCCCGGCGGTCTATGAACTCAAGGGGGAAAAGACCCTTAAGGAACTCCTTGCCCTGGCCGGTGGCATCATTCCCACCGGCTATCTCCAGCGACTGCAGATTTCGCGGGTAGATGCCCATGACAAAAAAGTAGTCACCGACGTCCATCTCGACCCCAAGTCGTCCGAAAAGACCCTGGACGAACAGACGGGTGCCATCCCCATCCAGGATATGGACCTGGTCAAGATATTCCCCATCGACAGCACTCTGCGAGGCTATGCGCGCCTCGAAGGGTACGTGCTGCGTCCCGGCGACTATGCCCTGCAGCCCGGCATGCGGGTGGATCAGCTCCTGTCCAAGGACAATCTCCTGCCCGAATACTATGCCGATGCCGGGCAGGTCATCCGGCTCTATCCCCCTGATTATCACCCTGAAGTGCTTTATTTCAATATAAACAGCGCCCTTGCCAATGACCCGGCCAACAACCTGGAACTGCATGAATTCGATACGATCCGCATCTTCTCCCGCTGGGAAATGGAAGAAATGCCCCGTGTCCGGATCAACGGAGAGATCCAGAGACCGGGTGAATACCGCCTTTTCAGGAACATGCGGGTGCGCGACCTCCTGATGTTCGCCGGCAATCCGCGCCAGACCGCATATCTCTCCACGGCCGAGATAACCCGCATCAACAGGACCACATCCTCAGTGACCAGCTGCCCGATCAACATCAGCCTGGAAGAAGCCCTGAAAGGAAACCCCAGCGACAACATCCTGTTACAACCCTATGATGAGCTGACGGTGAGAAAGATTCCCAACTGGGCAGAAGAGAACGAGCGTTATATCACCCTCAAAGGAGAATTCGTCTTCCCCGGCACCTATCCGATTTTCAAGGGAGAGCGGCTCAGCTCAGTGATCCGTCGGGCCGGCGGCTTCACCCCCAAGGCCTACCTCCACGGTGCCAAGTTCACCCGTGCCTCAGTCCGCGAACTGCAACAGAAACGGATGGACGAATTTCTTTCAAATGCAGAACTCGAGGTGAACACCAAGATGACCGAGTTGGCAACCATTGCCAGCAGCCAGGAAGAACTCGCTTCGGCCAAGGCGACACTGGAAGGGGTGCGGCGCAACCTGCAACTGCTCAAGGCGGCCAAGGCCGAAGGGCGTATGGTCATCCATCTTCCCGCCCTGGATCAATTTGCCGGTTCCCCCTACGACATCGAGGTCATGGGTGGCGACACCCTTGAAGTCCCCCAATCCACCAGTTCGGTCGCCGTGCTGGGACGAGTCGTCAATCCCACCAGTTTCATACACATCGACGAAAAAGATGTTGCGTATTATCTCAACCTTGCCGGCGGCACAACCCTGGACAGTGACGGAGACGGGATCTATGTAATCCGTGCCGACGGCTCGATCTTCAGCCGTCAGCAGTACTCCTCTCTGGCATCGATCTTCGGCGGGGGTTTTCTCAACGAGCAGATCGCTGCCGGCGACGCCATCGTCGTCCCGCAACGATTCGAAAGGACCGCCTGGCTGCGCAATATCAAGGAAATCACCACCATCATGTCCCAGATTGCCGTTACGGCAGGAACGGTGCTGCTGGGGTTGAGATAGCAAACATGAGACAATAACGGTCCATCCATACTATGCCACCGATAAAGCTCTTTTATATTTTCCTCACGGCATTGATGGCCTCGTTGCTGGTCATGCCTTCCCTGTACAACCTTTCGATCAGGGTTGGCGGCGTCGACATGCCGGATAACGAGCGAAAGGTTCACGACCGGGCGGTTCCCCGCATCGGCGGGATTGCCATACTCTGCGGGCTGTTGATATCGGTGCTGTTATTCTGCACGGCAACCACGTTTATTTCCGGGCTCGTCACCGGTGGGCTCATCATCTTTTTCGTTGGATTTATCGACGATCTGCGCGGCCTGACATCGGTACAGAAACTCGCAGGCCAGATCATCGGGACCAGCGTCGGGGTCATCATCAGCCAGAACCACATCAGCCATCTCGGCGACCTCTTTGTCATGGGGAACATCGAGCTCCCCACGGCATTTGCCATCCCCTTTACCATATTCTGCATCGTTGGACTGATAAACTCGTTAAACATGATAGATGGGCTTGATGGATTGGCTGGAGGTGTTTCGGCCATTGCCTGCCTCGCCCTGGCAATTGTTGCGTTGGAAACCGGCTCGCGGCAGGTCTTCTTTGTCAGTGCGGCGCTCCTGGGAGCAGTCATCGGCTTTCTGGCGCACAATGCCTATCCTGCCCGGATATTCATGGGTGACGCCGGCAGCAACCTGCTCGGATTCACCCTGGGGATGCTGGGCGTGCGCCTGCTTGATGTTTCTCCCACTGTCTCCCCGGTTGCAATCCTGATCATCCTTTCCGTGCCGGTATTCGACACGCTGTATGTCATCGCGGGGCGACTGATCAGCGGCAGGCCTGTCATGAGCGCCGACAGAGCCCACCTTCACCATCGTCTCCTTGATATCGGGCTGGGACACAAAGCATCAGTACTGGCAGTATTCGGCTGGTCGTATTTCATGGCTGCGGTAGCGGTGCTGTACTTCAACGCCAGCGACTCTTCGTTGTTTCTGTTCGTCATCCTCGCAACGGTCATATTCTATCTACTGCTATCCCTACTCGCCAAATATTACCCAAAAGGGGATGGCAAGATCGATGCCGACACATTGCTTCTTGTAACGGAGTGGAACTCCGCCATAGAGCGCTTGGGTGACAAGCTGTTGTTGATTGCCCGATATCTCGCGGTCCTCATTCTGGTAATCGCATTGCCTGTCGATCTAGTCCCGAACCCCTACCATGCAGTCGCATCAGCAATTCTCCTCTGCTCCCTCCTTATAGGTGTGGCGTTCAACCGAACCTGGACGAACCAACTGCTCCTGATAGGCCTCTACCTTACCGGGGCTTATCTTCTCTACGAAGCGGAAAATTACGGGCACAGCGCAACCATAGGAGATGTCCCGGTTCTCGCGTATTCCGCCTATCTGTTTGCACTTCTTGCACTGATCATCGGGATTAAAATATTCATCCGCAAACGCTTCAATATCCTGATGGATTCGGCGATTGAGTTTTCCGTACTGCTGGCGGTTATCTTCATACCACTCATGCCGGACCAGTTAACCGCTCCGTATCACCTGCTCACCGTTGCAGGCAAATCGATCATCCTGTTCGTCGCCTACAAACTCTTTCTGATCAGCAACGATGTCAGACAAAATCGTGTCGTTATCCTCGCGAGCATACTGTCTCTGTTCGTAAACCTGATTAACAGGGTCGTCTGATCCACATTTGATAAACTATTTGAGACCTGACCGTTATGGAGATATTAATGTCGCAAAACGCTAACTCCACCCCATCGCCCCCAACTCCCCCTACCTTGCTGGACTATCTTCAGGTCATTGTCAAGCACAAGCGGATGATCTTTTTCACCACCTTTGGTGCAACCTTCATCGCAGCCCTTATCACTCTGATGATGCCGAATATCTACACTGCCAAGGCAATGATCATCCCGAGCGACGATGACAAAGGGGGGATGGGGGCACTCATGAGTCAACTGGGAGGCTTGGCCGGTTTGGCAGGCGGCACGGTCGGCGCCAAAACCACCGGCGAACTGTATGTCACCATGCTCAAGAGTGAAACGGTCAAAGACCCCATTATTGATCGCTTCAAGTTGATGGATGCCTACAAGACAAAATACCGGACCGATGTCTACCAGGCGATGGATACAAAAACCATTGTCTCCCTTGGCAAAAAGGATGGAGTAATCACCATTACGGTAGATGACAAAGATCCCAAGCGTGCCGCCGATCTGGCCAATGCCTATGTGGAGGAGCTTGGCATTCTGACTGCCGGTTTGAACATGTCCGGCGCAGGTAAAAACCGTGCTTTTCTGGAGAAAAGGATTGCCGAGGCGCGTGCCGACTTGAGCCGTGCCGAAGACGCTCTCAAAGCATTCCAGCTCAAAAACAAAGCGATATCCGTCACGGACCAGGCCCAGGCCACCATTGCAGGGATTGCCCAATTGCGGGCACAACTTGCAGCGCAGGAAGTGCAGCTTGCCACCCTTCAGCGGCAGTTTACCGATTCGAGCCAAGAAGTGAAAACAGCCAAGACAACGGCAGCAAATCTTCGGGCACAAATTGCCGGCTTGGAAGGGAAAGGAGGCAGCAGCAGTTCGATCCCGAATATCGGCAGTGTGCCGAGGCTTGGACAGGAGTATCTGCGTTTGATGCGGGAGTTCAAAATCCAGGAAGCAGTAGTAGAAATGCTGAGCAAGCAGTATGAAGCGGTAAAGGTTTCCGAAACCAAGGACATGGCACCATTCCAAGTTTTGCAGTCAGCTAAGGTGCCTGAGAAACGAAGTGCTCCTCTAAGAAGAAAACTTGTTTTGAGAGCACTCGGGGTAAGTTTTTTCGGAGCAGTATTAATGGCTTTTATTGTTGAATTTGTAACTAGACAGTCACAAGAAAGAAAAAATCATCAAGATCATTCTTTAAATAACAAGGTTTCTTGATGTCTAATTGGGGATCAGACAGATTCAAGTGGATAAAGATATTCGACAGAATACAGTTTCAAACAGCACTTCACAAAGTTGCCCCATTTTATCTGCTCAAACCACTCAGTATGTTGATCAACTTCATCACTATCGCTCAGATAACGAGCATGATCGGGGTGGACGGCTACGGGGCAATCAGTCTTATTTTGGCTGCGACCGCATTTATTACTGCTGTCATTGATTTTCGCTCAAACGAATCTGTAGTTCGTTTTCGCGTGCGCTATCAGAACGCAAACGACCCTGGAAGTGCAAACTTTTCTGTGCTTCTCGGAGCAGGGATTGATGCCGGGCTTGCTCTGATCTATCCAATTGTCATCTTCATACTTGCTGATCCGATAAGCAGTCACTTTTTCCACGGACAAATTGCAAAAAAACTACTCATAATATATTCTATAAGTTCTTCATTCCTTTTCCTCGCTGGGACTCCATCGGCAATACTCCAAAGCTGTGGCATGTTTTGGAAACTCAGCAGTGCTGATCTTCTGCATAAATCAATTCGGCTTGCATGGGTTCTGCTGGCGTCCAGCCCTATCTCTGTGCGTTATGTTATTTTTGGATATGCCTTATCCAACATACTGTACAGTCTGACATTAGCAGTTACTGCAATTCACACACTCCGGCGCGACACTCGAGGTTTTCCCGTTCATGCTTCCCGCAAAGTTGTCAAAGATTTCACCACATTTACCACCCACACGTTCATTTCATCACTTCTGAAAGCAGGAATTACCGATGTTGACAAACTGGTACTCGGTTATTTTTGTCAGACACGGGATGTCGGTCTTTACGATATCGTCAAGAGAATTGCTGGGCTGCTGTCCTGGATTATCTTTCCGCTCGGGACAGTAACCTATCCCTCATTTGTGCAACTTTTCCAGAATCGCCAATACATGGAAATCAAGCTCCGAATTAGAAAAATAACTCTGGTTGTTACATTTGCATCACTTACAGTAGCCATATTTGTTCTAATGACAAGGAGTATAGTTCAACAATTTTTCAGCATTTCAGGATTCCCTGTACTCCATATGCTAATACCATTACTAATCTGCAATACGCTACAAAATACTCTATGGTTCAGCAGAGTATTTGTAAATAGCATCGGAGAACCTCACATATCAGTTTGGCTTAATGGTATTATGTCAGCATTGAGCATCATTTCCCTTGTATTTTTAGTCCCCTTGTTAAATGTCGACGGGGCTGCACTAGCTAACTTGCTATCAATGTTCGTTATCTTTTTGCTCTGGTCCAGATACTATCTTTCAAAAACTCGCTCATGGAGTTAATATGCTCAACCTTTCACCAAAGTGTCCTGCATGTGACAACCCTGAAAGTATACAGGAAGGTCGTGTACACCGTTTCCACAAAGTATCTTTCACTTTGTATTGCTGTCCACGTTGCGAATTGTTTTACTGGGACCCTCTCTATATCGATCCGACATTATACAAGGAAATCGAAGAACCCCTCTACGGCGCATACCATGCTGATCTAATGGGTGACTCCAAAATGGCAGATTCCCCATTGGACAGGCTACCGCTCGAGTCTGGGCGACTTTTGGACATTGGTTGTGCAAACGGTACCCTCATGTTGCATGCACAAAATCGCGGATTCGAAGTCCACGGCATCGATTTCGACAGTATATCAGTTGCAAAGGCTCAGCAGAAAGGGCTTGAAAATGCCCATGCCATGTCTCTAGACGAGTTCATGATCTCTAACGATGGGCAAAGTCGACCCCTTTTTGACGTGATTACATTTTTCGACGTTCTTGAGCATCAAGACGATCCACAACGTTTTATCCGGCAAGTTCGGGAACTTCTAAAGCCCGGCGGCTATATACTTGGTAAGGTGCCAAATCGCAATCGATTCCTTCAGAAGGTACGCTACATGCTTGATTACGATTATCCTCCGCACCATTTGCTGATGTGGTCAAGTGAGGCATTGCGGCATTTTCTTGCTGACCAAGGCTTTCAGGATATCGTATCAAACGTCCCCCCCTTTGATTTCAAACGGTTTATCTGGCACCTCGAGAAAAAGATCCTCGGACGTGGTTTGGCCAAGACACTCAAGGGGATGGTATTTGGGGTAGATGATAATCTTGCGAATATTCCGTGTGAAACTCTCGAAAAGCATACCGGGAAAAGTGGCAGTTTGCTGCGTTCACTGAAAAAGATAGAGGACTTCGTATTCGCTATCCTTGCAGCCCCCTTATTCCCCTTTTACCGGCATCGGAATAACCATATTATCTTTTCGGCAAAGAAGTAAGCACTCATGCAAAGAGTAGATATTGCATTCCTGACCATCGCTTTTCAGCGTGGAGGTGCAGAAAGAGTCATTTCGACCCTTTCGCACTCCCTGAAATTTACGAGCATGCTTGTTCTCTACGCAGACGCAAAATTGGGCTATCCATTTAATGGCAAGGTCATGTGCCTTGATGGGTCCTCTCCGTCGCGTATCTGGCCCAGTCGATTTCTGAGACGAGTCATAAGACTGCATCATGTATTGAAAAATTTTCGTGTCAGCCGACTAATCTCATTCATGCCTCGCCCCAATATACTTGCACTTTTGCTAAAGTGGAGCGGGCTTTACTGCGGGCAACTCATCATCAATGAAGTAAGTGTTCTTTCACGTCGGCCAATTGGTTCAACAATGAAATGGTGCATTACGCATCTTTATTCTAAGGCAGATCTAATCGTTGTTCCGTCGCGATACATCCGTGACGAACTAGTCGATCGATTCGGCGTACCCGCAAACAAAGTATCAATTATTCACAACCCCTTCGATCTTAAGGCAATAGCCCAATTGTTACTTGAGCCGATCACGCTGCCTTGGACTGATAAGGATGTCCGAATTGTTGTCTCGGCAGGACGACTTACAGCACTAAAAGGTTTTGACGTGTTAATTAAGGCCTTTGCCGCTGTCCGTTCAAAGATGAACGTCAGACTTATGATCCTAGGAGATGGTGAGTGCGACGCGCAATTGCGCCAACTTGCAGCTGAATTAGGCTTGACGTCGGACATCTACTTCGCAGGCTGGCAGTCAAATCCCTATGCTTTTTTCGCTCGAGCTGACATCTTTGTCCTATCATCACATAATGAAGGATTTGGTAACGTAATTGTGGAATCCATGTGCTGCGGACTGCCCGTTATAAGCACAGATTGTCCGGGAGGGCCGGCAGAAATACTAGGAGATGGTGAGTATGGAATTCTAGTCCCTCCCAACAATCCAGAAGCACTTGCCGATGCGATTCTTCGCGTCTTGCAAAATGATGAACTCAGGCAATTTCTTGCGAGAATAAGCTTGGTAAGATGCCAAGATTTTGATGTATCAACGATTGTTAAACGTTGGAATGAAGAGGTGGCACCATGCCACGTCTGATCATGCTGAGTCGCGATCGCTTCCCAAGTGAACGTGCTCACTCAATCAACCAGATCCGCATGTGTGACGGATTTGCCGATGCAGGGTGGAATGTGCTTCTTCTCTATCCAGACCACGCCTACAACCTACCTGGGGACTTGCACGAGTTCTATGGATTGAGAAACCGCATCAATACTATAAAGATGAAATGTATTGCCCATGACATAACTCTACCTGCTTGGCTGATGAAAGGACGGATCGAACAACTAAAAAACAAATTCATTACTGATGTGGTTGGAGCTACCACAACATTCTCGATTATCCGTCATCTTCTCAAGCTGGTTAGAAGTGGTGATCTGTGCCACAGGGATATCATCTACGGGCGAAGTGGTTACTTCGCCCTCTTCATAGTCAAGTTGCTATTTCTTATTATGGGTCGACCCAATAAGGTTGCACTTGAAATTCACCATCCCCCTCATGGTCGAGCCGGACTGATTAAATTCTTTCTAAAACGACTCGATCATGTCTTTGTTATAAATAATTTTCTTCTAAATGTATTTCAGGAGAAAGGTTTTAAACGCGTGTCTGTAGTGCCAGACGGTGTTGATGTCGTTCCCTTCAACACATTGCTCCAATCTTCCACAAAGTTCGAAATCCGATCACGGCTAGGGCTCCCACAGAATTGCAAGATCGTGGTATACGCTGGACATCTATACGCATATAAGGGTGTTGATGACCTTTTGCGTACAGCGGTTTTGTTTCCAGAGGTGACCTTCTTGATCGTGGGAGGCTTTGCAGACGATGTAGCTCGAAACCGGAGCATCGCTGAAACGCTAGGCCTTTCAAATATAGTCTTTACAGGATTTGTATCCCCTTCCGCAGTACCGGAATACCTTGTAGCGTCAGATATATGCGTCTATACACTCAAACCAAACGCTCCTATAAGGGATTTCACTTCACCGATCAAGCTGTTTGAGTATCTCGCCTCTGGCAACCCCACTATTGCTGCCAATGTACCCGGGGTACGCGATATAATCCGACATGAGGAGTCAGGTCTACTCTATCCACCGGGTGATGACAATTCCTTGTCACTCGCGATATATAGGCTTCTGTCTGATTGCGAGCTTTCTTCCCGAATAGCTCATGCGGGGATTGAAGTTGCGGCTGCTCATTCTTGGTCACGCAGGGCTCAATATGTTTTGGAGATACTTAAATGAGTGACACGCTCCTTACACGCTTGCCACAATGTCCGATCTGCGGTGTGCTGGTTCGGAAAAAATCATTTACAATAAGTGGCACTGAAATCCTTCATAGAAAAAACTACATTCTGACGATCGAAGAACGTGATTGGCTTGCCTCAACCACCTTCCCTGTCATGCATTGCACTGGCTGC
Source organism: Geobacter sp. (assembly GCA_009684525.1). Lineage (NCBI taxonomy): Bacteria > Pseudomonadati > Thermodesulfobacteriota > Desulfuromonadia > Geobacterales > Geobacteraceae > Geobacter > Geobacter sp. Next base: position 1,099,451 of record WKKR01000002.1, on the reverse strand, counting down.
GGACTTTATTTCCATCAGTTTGTCCCTTCCGAGAGATTATCAGAAGCTCTGTACAACAGATGGATTCCACTGAACAGCAGCCTTGCCAAGGTCCAGGATAATCCTGTGGGATACTTGTATTTTCTTTCATATCTTCTCAACATTCACGGTTACTACTGCAAAGACAATTCAAGCTTACATGGTCGCTCACTTCTTGAGGTTGGCTGCGGATGGGGCAAGTTCATGGAGATGGCCCAATTGTTTGGACTGCAAACGAGCGGTGTTGAGTACACACATGAAAAACTCTCGTACGTGCGCGAAAAAGGGATGTTAGCCTATCTTCCAGAAGAACTGCCAACTGAGGCAACGTTTGATATAGTTGCAATGCTTCAAGTCCTTGAGCACTTACCTTCGCCGTTTGATTTTGTACATCAATATGCCTGTAGGGTCAAACCAGGGGGACTTTTTATTGTAGAAGTCCCAAACTGTAATCACCTTGCAATTCGACGAATTCTTTACCGTATTGTCGGCCGAGAAATATTTGGCGCCTACCAACCATTGGAACATGTAAACTGCTTTACGTCTCATTCCCTTGACCAACTAATGTCTCGAGTTGGATTTTTTCGGCTTAGACAGTCACAACGGTGCATCAAGACTCGTCTTGGCATATTCTGTTTCAGACGCTCACTTGTGGGGATGGTTGCCGAGACGATTCTTGGTTCAACAGGAAGAATATACGTGAGGAACAATGAACGGCATTGATGAACTGACTGCTAATTTGCGGAGATATTACACCTCACTGGGCTTGCAGAATGTGGACTCTTATGTAAAGCGAAGGCTGGAACGCGATCGTTCAAAGCAAATAGTTTCTTTCATAGCAAAAAAAAGTAATGTTAATTTCGGTACTGCATCTGTTTTGGATATCGGTTCAGGATGGGGCGAATTTCTGCTTACCCTAAAGGAGATCGGAACCAGTGAAATATGTGGGGTGGAACCAGACCCGGAACTGGTTGCCATCAGCAATTTGCTCATGGGAGCGGAAACAGCACGCCAAGGTATGGCTGAAGCATTGCCATTCAATTCCGGTTCGTTCGATCTCGTCATATGTCATGACGTAATCGAACATGTTATGCATTGTGACATCGCGCTAGCTGAAATGATCCGTGTCACAAAAGTCGGCGGGACCATTTGGCTTGAATTCCCGAATTATGCTTATCCGCAGGAAAGCCACTACAAAACTTTCTTCCCACCTTATCTGCCGAAATCACTGGGGGCGCTTTATTTACGTCTCATCGGCCGAGATCCCTCATTCTATCGTGATAACGTCCACCCAATATTTTACCGCCAAGTAATGAAAACGATAAACCTGTTCAATGTCACTTGGGTTGACGTACACAACGATTTCCATGGTATTGAACATGTAAAAAGCTTCAAAGCGACCCTCAAACGTTGGTACACCCTTTTTTCTGGGCCACCGGTATCTTCACTTCTGATAAACAAGACTGATGTGGGGCTGAAGACCGCTTGCATCGAATTTGTCAAGGGTAATCCTACGTGACCGGAACTCTTGCAATTTTCTCTTACGCGGTAGCCATAAGAAAATCGGGTCAGTTCTTAACCAACGACCGCTTTGGGCTCCTAGTAGACGGGCTATCCGCAGAGTTACCTCAAGTCATCTATGTTTGCGCTGAGGTTACTCCTCTTGATCAGCATTTCACCAAAGGTGGTCAGGCGCTTTATACTTATGAAATCAAATCACTTAATGTTAAGTTTGCCACTACAGACACAACGGCTCGGTTGGCACTGCTCCCAAAAATCCTGAAAACTCTGCTGAACATAGGCATTTATCGCTCTGTCGTCCGAAGCTGCGATTATGCCTATATATTTATGCCTGGTGTGAGTGGTTTCATGGCGGCACTACTCTGCCTGTTGTACCGGAAACCGTATTTTCTCTATTTCGGTTCAGATTGGTACGAGACTGCCAGCTTTCGGGCTGACTGGAGCGGGGCAGGGCGAATCTTATTCAATCTGTACCGTTCGTCCATCGGGTTGGCTGAACGTATCACCGTAAGCAATGCCCGATTTGTCCTAGTTACCGGCAAATCCTATTTGCAAAGATTGGGACGTTACAACAAACGGGTAAGCGAAACGGTGCCAATGGTGACTGTCAGCAGAAGAGACGTTCGCGTCAAGGAGAACTTCTTCAGTGACGGTAAGGTCCGGCTTCTGTTTGTGGGGCCTGTTACCGAACGCAAGGGAGTCATTTTCCTGGTCCGTGCCTTGGCATTGCTGAAAGAACATGGTGTCGAACCTGCCCAGGTCAGCCTGCAGCTTGTCGGCAGTCTCGACGACAAATATTACGCTTCTATTGAAGAAACAGCAGCGAAGCTTGGCGTGACAAAACTTGTGCAGTATGAAGGATACGTTACTGACAAGGAGCGCATGCTGGAATATTACCACCAGGCAGATATTTTTGTATTGCCTTCTCTTGGCGAAGGCTTCCCACGAGTGCTGTATGAGGCTTTCTCCCAAGGGGTGCCGGTGGTAGTCAGCAGAATTGCCACGGTCAGCGATACCCTTGAAGACGCGGAATGTGTTTCATATGCCGAACCAGGCTCCCCTGATTCCATTGCAGCTGCCGTAGCTCGTGTCGTGCTCGATCCCGACTTCCGCGATGCAATCATTGCACGCGGGCAGGAGTTTGCTTTGGGTAGGCTTGATGGTGATCCGGTTCGTCAGGTTTTGGACCTCATGAGAACCCACGTACCTGAGACAGGTCAATAAATGAATATATTGGTCACAAATGTACCTGCAGTCTACCGCATCGACTTGTACGAGAGGCTCGGCAGATCCGGCTGGAAGATTTTTTTCTATGCGCGTAATGCACCCGAGTTCGCATATTGTAGTGATAAGCGGGAGCTTTCCTTTCCCTTTGAGGATGTCTCTCTTCCTTTTATCTTCCTGCGCCTGGTTCTTTTGCAACCCAAGGTTGTGGTTTGCATCAATGCCTCTCCCTTTACACTGCTCTGTGGCATCTATTCATGGCTTTTCCGAAGACGTTTCGTAATCTGGTGGGCCGGCACCGATCTTTCCGAGGAACGAGCCGGGCTGCTGAAACGAATATTCCGCCGATTCGTCTTTCGACTAGCCGATGGATTCCTTACTTACAGTGAGTTTGCCAGTGCATATCTCGCAAAGATGGGCGTTAATCATAAGAAAATTACCTTGCTTGGAAACATGACGTTCGAACCTGCCAAATTTCGGGCATTGGTTGATCAAGAGCGTGCGAAGCATATTTCTCATCCGCTTACATTACTGTCGATTGCCAATCTAGTTGAACGCAAAAACCACTCATTTCTACTGATAATTTTCTCGGAATTATGCAAGAAATTCCCTGATCTAAGATTAGTAATTGCAGGTGAAGGGCCTGAGCGCCTGCGTCTGGAGCGCATGATTCGTGAGTTGAAACTTGCAAAAGTGGAACTGCGAGGACATGTAAATCGCGAGGAGGTACCTGCATTATTGGCCGAAGCCGATATATTCATGCATCCAGCAATAATGGATCAATGGCCGCAAGCCATTAATGAAGCGATGGCCGCGGGAATACCGATTATTGTATCGCGCCAGTCAGGAATATCAGAAACGCTTTTCACTAATTGTGAAAATGTAGTTATTTGTGAACTCAGCGTAGAATCTTTTGTAAATGCTGCAACTATCTTACTTCAAGTCAGCGCACATCGTGTAAACTTTTCTGCAGAATCACAGGCAAAATTGGTTGAGTTATTCAATCGGTCATTAATTACAATTTCTAATGGGTGTTGATCTGGGAAAACGGATTTTCTAAAATGCAATTTATATTAATTCTAATCTATTTTGCCAGCACAATAGATATTGCTAATGCGATTCAAATTGAGAATATTAGACTTAGCGGACTGCTTTGGATAGGCGTTTCCTACTTCATTCTCTTGCGTATACTTTTACATCCTATTATCAACATCACAAAGCAATTGCGGCGAAATGCATGGTTGTTAGTGGCTATGATATACTATGGTATTCGTACTTTTGATTCACAAAATTTTCTATACGCTGCAGTTGATATGCAGAGCCTAATTCTCCCTATAATGATTTGTTTGCTAGCCTATGATTCGATTAACTATCCAGATGATTCAAATCAAATAGAAGCCGCAATTGTTAAGAGTATTTTCGTTTCCATAGGTCTACTTGGAATAGGAACGATTACAGGTTTAAGCACTTTTGTTGAAGGTATTGGTCAAAAAGGTTTCATCGGTGCACGTTCAATTTCACTATATGGAATAACCGTTCTCTCAGTTACGCTCTCCATTCTTGCTTATGACAAGTTAGGAGTTTCAAAGAAACGTTTAGTACTAGCTGCATCCATTTCATGTTTCTTAAGTATCCTGTTAACTCTATCAAGAACTGCATTACTGAGTTCGTTTGTTATGATTATAATTGTTGGTGTATTAACTATGGACAAAAAAAAGTTTGTGTGGTCACTTGCTGTCTTGGTTTTCATAACAACATTTGCCGTGCAATGGGGCCCTATGGCTGAACGTCTCAAACCTAAAGAAGCAGAAACCTTCGAAGAAGCAGCACAAAGCGGAGAATTTACTTCGGGACGCGCAATTTTGTGGGCATTCGTTTTCCAGGAAGGGATGGAGCATCGCTACTCCGGATGGGGGACCGGCAACGTAAAAGTCCTCATAGAAAAGGATATGCGATCATCTGGGATTCTTCCCCACAACGAATACCTAAGATTCTTTTACGATGGAGGGATAACCGGTTTAGTGATATTGAGCATGATTATATTCGCAAGGATTAGATATCACTTGAATCGATGGCGAAGTGCTGTCAGGAATGAGGATTTTCTATTGGCAAAATGGAACCTAGCTGCTGTGCTCGCGACAACAGCAATGGCCACATCCGCGTTCTTCGACAACGTATTTTTATACCAATTCATGCTCTGCATAGTGTTTACCATCTACGGAGTTGCAGACAAACTATGTGACCTGATCGATGCAGCACAGAATACTCAATCACACTTCGAAGCCTCAGAAGAAATGACTTGATTATCCAGTGAGAATACTTTTTGTTCATAATTACTATGGCTCATCGGCTCCCTCGGGTGAAAATAGGGTATTCGAGGCCGAACAGGCTCTGCTTAAACGTCATGGTCATGAAGTTTTTGAATTTGTTCGCAACAGTGACGAGATCCGTTTGAAGGGCGTTTTCGGCATAATACAGGGAGCATGTTCTACTCCCTGGAATTATATGGCAGCCCATTCTATTCGGCAATGTGTGTGGCGCATCCAGCCAGACGTTGTTCACGTCCACAACACCTTTCCCCTTATCTCTCCCGCAATCTTTCATGCCATTGGCAGCAGTGCTGCCAAAGTTCTCACACTGCATAACTACCGCCTGTTCTGTCCAGCAGCTATCCCTACAAGAAATGGTCGTGCCTGCACCGACTGCATCGATGGTCATTCTACGCTGCCGGCTCTCATTCACGGCTGCTATCGCCACAGTCACATTGCAACACTACCCTTGGCCGCAAGTGTCGCACTACACCGGGCCATTGGCACCTGGACACACAAGGTGGACGCATTTATCGCTCTGACTGACTTCCAGAAAGACCTGATGGTCAAAGCAGGGTTGCCAGCCAAGCGAGTGCATGTGAAGCCAAATTTCTATCCCGGCAATCCGACCCCTATCCCATGGAAAGTACGGGGCGAGTATGCAGTGTTTGCCGGCAGACTGTCACAGGAAAAGGGTGTCGAGACATTGGTCCGAGCCTGGGCTTTGTGGGGGGCGGATGCGCCAGAATTACGCATTGTGGGTGATGGTCCTCTGCGCGGCAACCTTGAACAACTGGCAGGCCGGTTGTCCATCAGCTTTTTGGGGCAACTCTCTTCTGAAGCGGCTCAAGCACAGATTGCCGGGGCAAAATTGCTGATCCTGCCATCGGAATGCTTTGAAGGTTTCCCCATGGTTGTTCGGGAAGCATTCGCCTTTGGCACACCGGCGGCAGTGTCCAATATTGGCCCATTACCGGTGATAGTAAGCAATAAAGAAAACGGTGTGGTCTTTGACCCGGCCGATCCGCAGTCTCTCGTCCATGTGGTGCGAACAACATGGAATTCGCCAGGATTGTTGGAAACGTTATCGCAAGGGGCACGACTATCATTTGAGGGTAACTATACCGAACAGGCCAATTATCTGACCTTGAAGCGGATCTACGTGCAGGCAATTGAAGAGAACAACAAAATGGGTATGAGATGAAACCGGTTGAGACTGAAGATATTCTTGACTATGCAGTATACGCCGACGACCGCGAAGCATGCATAATGAACATTTCCGACTGGGTTGCATCAGGTGACCATTGCCGTTGGCTGGCCTGCCTCAATCCCCATTCCTTTGTTTCGGCACAAGACGATCCGCAGTTTGCCGAGGCACTGCACGATGCTGACTGGCTCATCCCCGATGGATCGGGGATCGTGCTGGCAGCGAAGATCCTCGGAAGACGAATTCGAGGGAGAATTACGGGAAGCGACATTTTCTGGGGTCTACAGGAGACATTGAATCGCTCTGGAGGATGCTCAGTATTTTTTCTTGGATCAACAGCAAAGACGTTATCAATGATACGAACAAAGATGTCGCAGGATTTCCCGCATATTGAAATTGCCGGAACATATTCGCCACCCTACAAAACCGAGTTCAATGAGGAGGACAACGGGCTGATGGTCGAGGCGATAAATCGTGTCAAGCCCGATGTATTGTGGGTGGGAATGACTGCACCTAAACAGGAAAAATGGATTTGCCAGAACAAAGCTTTGTTGAACGTCAAATTTATTGGCGCAATCGGTGCAGTCTTCGATTTCTACTCAGGGAAAGTAAAACGCTCCCATCCTCTTTTTCAAGAGCTGGGGCTTGAATGGTTGCCTCGACTTATGAGGGAACCACGTAGATTGTGGCGAAGGAACCTTATTTCAGCTCCCCGATTTTTGGTGAATCTATTATTAATGAGGGCCAGGAGTTTGGGTACTAAACAGAAATATTAGACAGATAGAAACAATATAGGCATTGGTGAGAAGCTGAAAAGCTCTCGGAAGAAATGCATGATCTTCTCGCCAGGCAAGTAGACGCAATAAGAGCGGGTCAAAGAAGAACCCGCTCTTATTGCGTCTGGGACAACAATCAGTGTTTATTGAATGGTGTAACTAGGTTGTGCATATGCCTGGAATGCACTCGTTGAACCAGTACTGCGAGCCCTAACCTGGACAACATATGTCCCAGCAACAGTCGGCGTCCAAACGTACGTGTTGGTGGTTGAGTACGCCTGCACCATCGTCCACGTACCTGCCGTGTCACGAAGCCAGAATTCATACTGTGGTAAATACCCACCGACCGCAGCCGCAGTAAAGGTTACGATTGTCCCCGTAGGCCTTGGGCTCGTCATGTTAGGCGTCAGGGTGACACTAGTTACTGCTACTGGTGCGGTTATCGTATAGCTGGGTTGTGCGAACGCCTGGAATGCGCTCGTTGAACCAGTACTGCGAGTCCTAACCTGGACAACATATGTCCCAGCAACAGTTGGCGTCCAAACGTACGTGTTGGTGGTTGAGTACGCCTGCACCATTGTCCACACACCTGTAGGATTACGAAGCCAGAATTCATATTGTGGTAAATACCCACCAACCGCAGCCGCAGTAAAGGTTACGGTTGTCCCCGTAGGTCTTGGACTCGCCACATCAGGCGTCAGGGTAACACTAGTTACTGGTGGTGGCGCCACCGTAACCGTCGTGGTAGCAGTCCCGACCCCACCGTTGGAATCGGTCACCTGCAGGGTCATCGTGAATGTCCCGATCCCGAGAACCGTCTTGAGGGTGTTGTAGGGGATGGTCGGGTTGGCGGTGAAGAAGTCGTACGCTCCCTTGTTATCCACGTTCCAGGCATAGGTGAGCGGCGTGGTGTTGCACGAATCGAGCGTGTCGGTCCCTGAACCGTTCAGGGTGACGCTGCCGCCAGGGGCAACGGTATACGGTCCGCCAGGGATTGCGGTCGGGTTGTGGTTGACGACCGTGACGTTGCTGGTTACCTGGGCTACTTCGCCGGTGCCGCTGTTTGTCACTGCCAGCGTTACCGGGTAGGTGCCAACCGGCAACGTGGTGCTGACGTTCTGGGTAAGGTAGTTGACGCCGTTGATCGTCCAGCTGTAGCCGGTGATGCTGCCGCTTGAGGCTGTACTGGTGCTGGTAAAGGTTATGGTTTCACAGAAGCCGATATCAGCGCCATTTGCCGATCCGGTAGCAGTGAAGCTGGCAGTAAGCGCCCCAGTAACCGCTACAGTAACCGGTGCGGAGATTGCCACCCCGCCCAGGCTGTCGGTCACCTGTGCCGTAATGGAATGATTGCCCTTTGCGACATTGCTCCAGACGAACTGGTACGGTGCAGCGCCCGGGGTCGTGTCTACGCCTATCTGGGTTGCGCCGTCAAAGAAGGCAACCTGGGTGATGTTCACGCCAGCCGGGATGCCGGCAAGCGTGGCTTCCAGTGTGATGGGGCCAGGAGCGGCGAAAGGACCGCCGTTGGCAGCAACGGTAACCGAAATCGGGCTGGCTACCGAGGAGAACGTGGAACCCTTGGCACTGAATGCCTCAATTTTGTAGCTGTATGCGGTGCCTGATACCGCAGTGGTATCAGTGTAGCTTGTGGCGTTGGCAAGAAGCTTGGCAGCATTGATCTTCGTGAAGTTCGTGCCGTCGGTCGAACGCCAGACATTGAAGCCGATCTCGCCGGCCGGGTCGCCATAGGTGGCAAACGAAGTGTAGATGACCGGAGTCGGGTCAACCCACGACAGGGAAACGGTACCATCCTGGTTGGTTGTCGCCGTCGAGGTGAATCCCGGAGGAGTCATGGCTGTATACTGGAGGACAATCGGACGCATCATGTCCATCTCCTCGTGGGAGAGGATATGGCAATGCCAGACGTATTCCCAGCCGAAATCGTACAGAATATTGGTTACTGCAGGAACCCGAGCCTGTCCCGTTACCCAGTCGACACTGTTGAAGCCCATGCCGGAGCCGATGGGGATGGCCGGATTGAGGGGACGCATGCTGTTGGGAATACCGAACGGCAATGCCGGGGCAACCGGACGAACAGCAACGATGGTATCCATCAGCGGGCTGATACGAACGGTATCTTTCCAGCCCAGTTCGTTGGGATCGGGCATGTAGATCTGGCCGTCCCAGGCAAGACGGTTGATCAGCTGAACATCGAAGATGTGGAAATGGATCGGATGGGTGTCCACACCGTTATGGGAAATGTTCCAGATCTGGGTACCGTCATCAAGGGTATAGAGGACATCCGCCTTGACCTTGACGATCCCTTCCGGTGAATTCTGGATGGTTTCTGTCGGAATATCGGAAAAACCGTACAGAATCAGGTTTGCGTTGTTGGTGCGCGGATTGGGGATCTCCATTGCCAGGTTGCCGCTCATGCGACCGTATTCGGGGTCGAATGAGGCGCCCATTTCGTCGTGAATCCCTTTCGGCTCCATGGGGACAATAACCGCTTTCCCGTCTATGGTCAGGAAGCTGAGGGAGTTTTCCAGCATGGAAGACCGGGTACCGCGCCACTGGCCGGCAACGGGGAAATAGGAATTCGGATAGGCATTCTGGTATGCGGCCTGACCGACGATGATCGGTTCCTGAGCGCGAGCGAACAGCGGCGCCCCAGTCGGGTTGGCTGCGGTGACAGGTGCGGCAGAGGTGAATTCCGCCTGAAGTGCTGCCTTGCTGAAGCTATAGGGCGTGCCCTGAACCGATGAACGCACCTTGATCTGCATGACAGTGCGAGTGTTCGGCCCCTTGCCGGGAAGCGTGCCGGTGCCGCCGACCCAACTGCCGGTTATCGGGTCATAGGTGCCGCCGGTACCAAATCCGCCGACATCCCGCTGGTCGGGAGCGCCGGTATAGTAGTCATAACGGACATCCAGAGCAGGCCACGCAGTCGGAGCATCGTTGTACAGGATGAGGGTCTGCCCCGCATACTGGCTGAAGTCGACAACGACATCGGCACGCTCGGCAGGCATCACGGCAAGGGAGGTATCCTTGACAACACCAACGGCAAATGCGGTCGGATCAGTGATATAGGTGATCGGCTGCGGCTCCCGCTCCACCAGATTTGGGAGGAACCCACTTTCAGTCCCGATTTGCAGCCATGTGGGCCCCCAGTTGCTGTATCTGCCGTCACCCTGGAGGGTACCAGGATCGGGAACGCCGCCTTCGCGGCCATCTGTCGGCCAGAGCGCCGGCCAGCCGGCAGTCGGGGCAGCAGAGACCATCTTGACTTCGGTGAGATTCGATTTCCGGCGGTTATCGGTATGGTAGACCGTGGGGTCTGCCTTGTACAACGACAGGTTCAGACCGCGGTCATTGTCAGCGTTCAGTATCCGGAAGCGGTACGCACGCGGATCGACTTCCAGCACCGGCAGAACCGTACCGTTCACGGTCATGGTGTCTAGGAACGCCTCCATGCCCATGGAGGGATGGGGAGTACCCGGTATGACCGGCGGCTGCCCCGGTGTGGTGCACTGGGCATAGATGAACGGATCTGTGCTGTCGCAATCCGGGTCATGGTAGGGGTTAGCGACCGGCCCATGCTTGATGACGGTGGGCGGGTAGAACCAGGGGCCGTACATCCAGCGGCCAAAGGGGTTCACGCCACTCAGATCAGGGTTGTACGGGTTCTGGGCAGGCATGTAGACATGCGGCAGCCACAAATCGCCGGTCACCGGCGGCCGGATGCCGTTTCCGTCAGGGGTACCGCTCCCCCAGTTCCAGAGGGGGTCCGTGATCCGGATCTTGGGAACGGTCTGGCCTGTTACCGGGTGCGTCGTGGGGGTGGCGTCGACAAAGGTTCTGTCCTGGATAATCAGGGGGATCTGGTCTGGAGGCAGAATGCCGCGAGTGATCAGATCCTGGTCCCACGTATCGGTGATCACGTATCCTGCTGCCATGCCGGCATAGACATTCAGGCGGGTGATGCCAAAGGCATGGTCATGATAAAACAACAGTCGGGCGCTCTGCTGATTCGAGTAGTAGAACGTCATGGAACCGTCGCCCGGATTGGGCATGTCCGGTACGTTCTGGACACTCACCCCTTGAGGATAGGGGGTGTTTTCGTTGGCAGGAGTAATCCACTGATGTGGTGTGCCGTCACTGATCCAGGGGGTGCGTCCGCCATGGAGATGGATGGTGGCGCGGTTCTGGGCGTAGCTCGCACAGGTGTTGCCATCAACCGTGTTGTCACAATCGGCGCCCGTTCCACGGGTTGCCCCCTGGTATGCCGGGCCTTTTCCTGCGCCCATGACCGAGGTATCCACCGGGATAAAAAGATCCCCGCCAGCTCCAGCCGGCAGTTTGTTGGTAAACTTGATCCGCACCGGGCGATCACGCTGGGCAACGATAATGGGCCCCATATAATGGATCGGCGCGACATCGTTACCAGCAGCATTAACCTGGACGTAGCCCCGCAACTTTGTGGGGTTGAGGTCGCTGTGCATTTTTTCGGAATATTCGCGCAGCTCAATGATGTAATAATCCGAGCCGGGATAGGTGGTGGTGTCCGGAACCGCCACGGGAATGCACTGCCCCAGATTGTTGGGGGTGGTGCAGCCGAGCGGGGCGAGCGTGTCGACAAATTTCGTCAATTGGGGGCTGAACGCCCAGTTGGCTGTGGTGTTGTAGTCGGGGACGGCCCAGTTGCCATTGGCATCTTTTGGACCGGTCGGGATGGCCAGGGGATTGCCCGCGAATGCGGTTACCGCCCACATGCAGAGCATTGCAGCGAGCAGGAGATTGCAGAATACTTTCGTTTTACGGTTTTTCATGGCCCCTCCTCGGCGTCTGGTCCTGTCCGGAATTATTCAAATTTGCTGGAGTCTGCAGCATGGTTCCGTGTTTTGCTTCATAGATTTTCTGCCGCTCCCGCTTGATGGCTTCTGCAGCTGCCCGCCGTTTTGCCGGCGTGATGCGCTCGGCCTGCTGACGCTTTGAACGCTCAGCCTTGGCAGCGACCTCAGGAGTCATCGGAGTTTGGCCTGCAAATACACTGCTGTACAATGTGCTCGCCAGCACTACAGCTAGACCCACTCCAATACTATTTCGCAGAGCTCTTTTCATTGTTACCTCCAGTCGTTGAGAGTGCAATTACTGCTGCCTCCATCTGAGCTATTGTATGAATGCTTGTGATACGGAATTTTTCCTACCAGGCAACTAGGCCTTTACACATTCTGTACCACTAATTTGATCAACAAATAACTATCTGGAAATAAAGCAATATATGAGTAATTAGTCTGACTTGGCCATGCCGAAGGGGTGCAAAAAAATTGACAAGTGGTTGTTCCGGAGGTGGAGGTTCAGATCAATGGATGACCCATTCGCTGACCGGCAGGATATCGGGTTGCGTGCCTTTCCCGAGTTGGATTATGTAGCATCCTTTTGAAGCATACCGTTGACCCGGCCCGAAACTGAATCGTTCATAGTCTCTGACAACCTGATCCATCTGCATGCTCATGACATCGAGCAGGTGATCCTGGTACTGGTTTTCGTAGAGCAGCTTGAGCCCTTGCAGAGCTGCCTGGAGAAGCATGGTTACAGTCCGGGAGGTTATCCTTCTGTCCCCGAAATCCTTGGAGGTGGTCAATATGGGGACTTTGGCGTCATACCCCTCCCGAGTGCCCAGATAAGGGGTGAGGCGATAGGGAAAGCTGAAGTAAACCCTGTCCCGCATCGCTTCGTCAACCTGCAGGGTCTTCTTCCCCAGGGCAGTCGAAGAGGCGAAAATGGGGACACGAGTATCCGCCCCCTGCGACAGGGCATTCAATGCGGGGAGTATGGCATCATCCCCCCAGAGAAGCAGAACTTTCGCTGGCTGTTCGGCCAGGATTCTCGCGAGCTGTCCGGGATCGGCAAACTGTTCTGCCGAAAGGGACAAAGACTGCACCGGGGACCGCCCCAGATCTTTCCAGCTCTGCAGAAAGCCGTCGGCCAAGGCCTTGCCCGTGGGCGTGTCCTGGACGATCTGCAGTATCGGCGCGGTGTCGTCAATACTCTCAAGACGGTTCAGATAGTTGGCTACGGCTTCGCCTTCTTGGAAATACCCTTTGTTGAAGTAATAGGTGTACCAGTCGTGTGTCGACACAACCGGAAAGTCGGTAATGGGAAAGAGGCAGGGAAGGCGACGCTCTTCGCAAAAATCGTGAACGGGCTGCCAGGAGCTGTTTGAAATCCCCCCCAGGACTGCAAAGACCGGGCCTTTTGCATAATATGCTTCAAGCTGCTTCCGCCAGCTTTCAGGCGGGCCTTTGAGTTCCCAGACAGCCAGGGACGCCGAACGGAAGGCATATTTCATGTCTATGGTCGGGGTATAGCCGAATTTGAGAAAGTCCCTGAACATCTCGACCTGACTGTTCGTGCCGTCGATGAATCTCTGCAGCACATCCAGCATGGCGGCACGGTCTTCGCTCTTCACGTCGTCGGTGACAATGGTGGCAAAGGCGAAGGATGACGGCGTCGCACCGGGAGAGATATCGGACGACAGCCGTTCGAGATACCTGACCAGAATCCCCATGTCCCGATCGTTCAACGGATACCGGGGCATCACGTCGTTGAAGACCTGCCCGGCGGGATCGACACCGAAACGTAGCGCTTTGGCGAGTGATTCCCTGGTATAGGCAGGTCGCTCGAGAACGGTTTTCGCATAGATATAGCGCCCGGTCTTGTCCACCACGTCCCCGAACGACGGTGGTCGCCGGTAGGGCTTAAACAGCTTGGCGCCGTTGGTCGGCGGAGTGACCACTCCGCCTTCGACCGAGCCGAGACCTGCGCGCAGATGGCAGCTGGCGCAGGAAAATGAGGTACTGTCGACTTCGACATCCCCACGGATGAATGCCTCCATGACCTTGCCGGAAGGGAGTATCCCCTCACGGTACATCCGTTCGCCAAGCCGCATGACATTGTCGTTTGAGACATCATCCGCAGGGGAAACGCCGGCCAAGGAGATCGACCCTGCAAGAAGGACGACAAGGGCCACTGCCACCACGCAGACGAGGTGACGGTATGCCGGCGCATGCCGAGTGAGCAGCCTCTGTAGGTGTTTGCCGCAAGTCGTCATCTGCCGACCGCCCACAGGTATTCATCGAGAAATTCGCGGGAGCTCATGATACCGAAAAGCCGCACCCAGGAGCCGTCTTTTCCGGTACGGATCAGGTTGATGGGATAGTGCGACATTTTGTCCGGGATATAGGCATTGAACGCAACCATGATCTTCGTGATATCCGCCCGGCTCCCGGTGAGGAAATCCCAGCCCGGTTTTGCGCGGAATCTTTTCAGATACTCCTTCATGACTTTCGGCGTATCGTTTTCAGGATCGATGGTGATCGAGATAAGGCGCGGTTGCGGCAGTCTGGCATCGAGCTTGTTCTGCAGATTGACGAAACCGGCAGAAAGCACGGGGCAGATCGTGGTGCATGTCCCGTAAATAAAGTCGATGATAACCGGCTGATTCACGTCGACAAGCTGCCGCAAACGGACCTTTTTGCCATCCTGATTGATCATGGTGACATCAGGCACGGTGTACCGTTCAACGGTGCGTTTGTATTTCTTGGTGTCAGCATGTGCCGGAGCTGCGAAAACAGCGAGCAGCACCAGCACGAGCAATAATCTCACCAGTTCTCTCAGGCTCTTGCCGTTGGGACAGTTCATTTATTTTACCGCTTTCGAGGTTTCTGCAGACGACGCAGGCTTGGAGAGACTCTCAGCCTTCTTCACCCCGACCAGTTCGACTTCGAAATCGAGAGTTGCGCCTGGAAGGATCATTTCACCCACGCCGTTATCTCCGTAGGCCAGGTTGGCAGGGCAGACAAACCGGGCCTTACCGCCGGGCTTCATCTTCTGGACACCTTCAGTCCAGCATTTGATGACTGCATCGAGTCTGAATTCCAGCGGTTTTCCCCGTTTGTAGGAACTGTCGAACTCCGTACCGTCGACCAGGGTGCCACGATAGTTGACCTTGACCGTGTCTGTTGCCGCAGGAGATTCCCCCTTCCCCTCCACGAGGGAAAAATAGACCATGCCGGAACTGGTCTTCACCGCACCCTTCTCCTGAGCGGCCTTATCGAGAAACTCTTTTGCCGCCGCTGCCTGTTTTTCACCAAGCTCCTTGCGTCGAGCCCTGGCCAATTCCTGGATTTTCGCATTATAGGCATTGAGATCTACGTCGCTCTTCTTGCCGTGATAGGAATCCTTGACCCCCTGGATCACCTGGTCGAATTCAGACTGGCTCAGATTGAAGACCGAAAGCGAGCGGTAGACATTCTGGCCGATGGCATGAAATACCCGCTCCTGCTCCGGATTGGCGGGATCTGCGGCAAAAACCGATGAAGCGGACAACAGTACCAGTGCAAGCGCAATAATTCTGTTCATTCGTCGAACCTCCTAAGAAAATTAATCAACTATCCAGGATAACACTCAGGTCTGGCACCCAAACTACGCAGTAACTATGCCATTTTACCCGAATTTTAAAAACTTCTGCAATTCAGTCAGTTGCAGGCCGAATCAACACCCTTGGCGCCAGAGAGGGTTGTCGCAAAAATTGCTGCCGCTGGCAACCAGCCTGACAACGCCCCACCCCTAAGCCGGCCCATCGGCATCTCCCCCTTTTTCGAGCAGGTTCGTCGACTCGTTTCTCAGCCGCTTGTTCAGACCCTGTCGCGATATCCCGAGCATCGATGCCGCTATCCCCTGGTTCCCCTTTGACCTCAGCATTGCCTCCGAGATCAGGTAATCCTCAACCTCGCGCATGGACGGGAAATGCCCGAACAGGTCCTCCAGCGGATTGCCTGCCGGAGGTCTCTGCTCGCCACGGCTGCGGGGCGTTCGTGCGCTGCCGATGGCACTGCTGAAACTCTCCATGGAGAGGACTCCGCTGCAGTGCCGGGCAACGGCATCATGAACCATCGCCTCGAGCTCCCTGACATTCCCCGGAAAGTCATAGGTTTGCAGCAGGGTAACCAGTTCTCCCGGAGGGGTCGGTTTCTTCTTGCCAAATGAAACGGCAGCCACCTCCAGAAAGTGGTCGAGCAGGGGAGCAATATCCTCGCAACGCTCGCGGAGCGGGGGAATGGTCAGCCGGTGCGCGTACAGCCGGTAATACAGATCTTTCCGAAAGCGTTTCTCCTCGATCAATTTCTGCAGATCGTGATTGGTCGCCAGGAGAACCCTCGCACTGCTCACGTTCGCGTTGTCCGAACCGACCGGATAGTACTCCCGTTCCTGCAGCAGCCGTAACAATTTGATCTGCGACTGGTCGTTCAGATCGCCGATCTCGTCAAGGAAAAGGGTCCCTTCTGCGGCCTTGGCAACGAGCCCCTCCCGGGCCTGATCGGCTCCGGTGAACGCACCCTTTCTATGTCCAAAAAGAGTATCAGAGAAGACCGTATCATCAAGTCCGGCCACATTGACCGCGACAAAGCCGCCTCTGCAGCCGCTCAGCGAATGCAGGGCCTTTGCCACCAATTCCTTGCCGACCCCCGTTTCGCCGCAGATCAGGATCGGTTGACGGGACGGCGCGATGACCTCCATATACTTGAACAGGTTATGCATCTTGGGGCTTGCGGTAACGATCGAGCTGAACGCCGCAATGTTCTCAATCTTTTCAGAAAAGAAACGTTCCCTGAGCGTATTGAGTTCCTGGTACATTGCCCGGTGTTCGATCGCCCGGCGGATGGTCGATGCAAGCCGCTCGGTCTCGACCGGTTTCACCAGGAAATCGAATGCTCCGGTCTTCATGCAGCTGACCGCGGTATCGGTTTCGTCTATGGCGGTCATGACCACAACCGGCGTGGAGGGATACTCGTTGGTGATCTCCGGCAGAAGATCAAGACCGCCGAGATGGGGCATGTTGAGGTCCAGCACGACAACACCGACGTCATGCTGCTGCAGGTAGCCCATCACCTGCCTGCTGTCGCTGATCGTCGCCACATTCGAGAACCCTTTGCTCATGAGCAGGAGCTGTGAGGCCTTGAGCAGTTTCAGCTCGTCATCCACCAGTAAAATGGGCGTCTCATTCATGCAGTGCATCTCCTTGAGCCGGCAGAACAGCTTCCGCAGCGGTATCGGCAATCGCCGGCAGGGACACATGTACTGTCGTGCCTTGCCCAGCCTGGCTGTAAACCTCAATGCTTCCGTGATAGGTCAGAACGATGGATCTGGTGATGGAAAGGCCGAGGCCGGTACCACCGGCATCCAGCTTCGTGGTGAAAAACGGTTCCATGATGCGCGCCTTCACGCCATCGGGGATTCCGCACCCTTCATCCGCAACCGTCAGGCAGACAGCCCGGTTTTCTTTATCATAGCCGGTCTTGAGGGTGATCCGCTGGGACCGGCAGGTCAGTGACTGCAGCGCGTTCATGACCAGGTTGACGATCACCTGCTCAAGCTGCTGGGCATTGCCTCGCAGTGCCGGGAGCTCTTCTCCGAGCTCGACAATGAAACTGTCGGTGTATTTGTTGATATGATGACTGAGAAGCTGCAGAGACGCCCGGACGGTCTGGTTGATATCCAGATCCCCCATGACGATGGCTCCCTGGCGCGAATAGCTTTTCAGGCTGCCGATGATCCCCTTTATCCTGCGTGCCCCTTCGGAAATGGCGGTAATCATCTCGGGGAGGGCCTCTTCGAGCCTGGAATAGGGAAGGCCCCCGAGCTGAAAGTCTCCGCGGCGGGCCGCTTCGTCCCTGAGCAACGGGTCGAGATCTTCCCAGATCCGGTAGAGCATCTGGGCATTGGCCATGATGTAGTTGTTGGGGTTATTGATCTCGTGGGCGATGCCGGCCACAAGCAGCCCCAAAGAGGTCATCTTGTTGGCATGGATCAGCTGCGACTGGATCGTGCGCGCCTCCTCCTCCATCTGCAATCTCTGGGTTATGTCCCGCAACGTGCAGTAGATTGCCTCGTCCCCCTGCAGTTTGATCACCTTCGCCCGCACGGAAACATGGATCTCGGCGCCATCCTTGCGGACGTTGATCATATGGTCGAACTGGGACGTCTGCGGCTCCTGCAACATGCATACGGCATGGATGAACTCATGGTACTCGTCCTTTGACCTGAAGACATTGAAGTGGAGCCCGATCAACTCTTCCCTGGAGTAGCCGTAGAGCTTTTCCGTGGTCGGGTTCACGTCGATGATGGTGCAGGTACCGGGGAGAAAGAGGATAATGGCATCCTCCGATTGCTCGAAGACCTTGCGAAACCGCTCCTCGCTCTCCAGGAGAGCGCTCTCGGCCACCTTCCGTTCATTGATGTCGATGATGATCCCCAGATACCCCGTTATGCCCTCATCCGAGCCCCTGAGGGCAGTGGCGCTCCCGAGCACCCAGTTTTCCCGGCCATCCGGGGTGCGGAACCGGTATTCAAGACTGAATGGCCTCCCTTCCCGGACCGATTCATACCACTCGTCCTCGATCAACTGGGCGTCATCCGGGTGCAATGCCGTGGCCCAGCCCCTGCCAAGGGCCTGTTCAGGGACTATCCCGGCAATTCGGCACCATTGCCGGTTGACAAAGATGCAGTTTCCCGTCGCATCGGTTTCAAAGATCCCCACTGGCGCGAAATCGGCAAGATTGCGAAACCGCTCTTCACTCTGCTTCAACTCCCTCTCGGCGCGAATCCTGTCCGTGCTGTCACTGAAGCTCCAGACCCGGCCGATGCTCTCGCCGTTGACCAACTGGGGCTGCGAATGCCGCTCGATGATCCTGCCATCGGCAAGAAGCAGGATGTCATGGGATATGGAATGCTGATCCCGATACAATTCCTCAACGCGGGTCCGGAAATCCGCAGGAACGGCCATGAGGCCGGACAGGTATTCGAACATCCCCCGGTAGTCGCGGTTTTCCATCAGGTTGCCGGGAATCCGGAACAGATCGACGAACTGCCGGTTGTACAACTGGATTTGACGATCCCAGCTGACGGCGAGAATGCCGTCGGCAGTTGACTGCAGCGTCGCTTCCAGCAGGGCATAGGACTTTTCCAGCGCCTGCTCCGCGACCCTGATCTTCGTCAGGTCCCTGACTATCAGGATCCGGACCCGTCGTCCGTTGTAGACTGCCTCGCTCGCCGACAGGGAGAGCGGAATCCGTTCGCCGTCTCCACGCAGCCCGAAACAGTCCAGGCGAACCACCGGTTTATCTGCATCAGCAGTCTCATGCGAACTGCCGAACAGCTCAGGGCTTCCCTCGGGGCAGGCAATGATGGTCTGGATCGGCGCTCCCACCAGTTGTTCGGCACTGCTGCCGAAAATGGACTCTGCTGCGGCATTGCACGAGGAGAGCCGGTTCAGCTCGTCAAGGATGATGACGGCATCGACGATCTGCTGTAAGAGATGCTCGAACTGGGCTTTTTCCGCCAGAGCCGCGGCACGCAACGGCCTGAACACAATCCACCAGATGAACGGGGCACTGAACAGGATGAGGAGGATGCTGTCCGCCAAGACCTGCGCCCAGGGGTCGGAATATGGCAGGAGCTTGGGCAGAAGCTGGTCGGCAGCAAACTCGATGACAAACACGAGGAGGATTACGGCGATGATTCTCGCCAGAAGTGCGAAAGCGGACAATTTGTCACTGTTGTGCCGGGGCTGTGGGATCATGACCGGCATTCCCGATGCGAAACAGCGCAACAAGTTTGACAACAGCTCATTTTGTTACAACGGTACGCCGCTCCGTGCATAAGCGCCTTTCGGGATCCGTAATCGGGGCAAGCGATCGATCTACGCCAGACAGAAGGATTTTGCAGCTCCCCACGCCTCTGCCACGGCGGAGAAATGGTCAGCACTTTTGCTTTGGCATCAGTTGTGCTGCAGAGTATTACGAAATCGTCAGACAGAGGCTCATCTCCTCGCAACGCAGAATACACATACATTCGACTCTTAAAATATATACCGCATAAGCAGAGTGCCAGCAAGGCAAGGGTACAACCAGCCATGGATCAGCCATCAATTTTCTCCTCGACACTCGGCCTTGCCACACCCTGGCAGATTACCAGGGTGGACGTATCTAAGGAACATCCACGGTTCGACATCTATATCAGCTGCAATCAATCCGTCTCCATGCCATGCCCCCTGTGCGGCCAGGACGCAACGATATGCGGCTTGGCCCAACAATCCTGGCATCACGACGATTTTTTCAGCAAGGACGCCTATCTGCATGTAGCCGTGCCCGTGGTACGCTGCAAAACCCCCTGTGGAGTACACAAGGTAAGAGTGCCATGGTCCCATCCCGGTTCGCGCTTTGTCCTCGTCAATGATCCATAAGACGCCGGAAAACCAGGGAGCGCCCCGTCGATTGACTTGTCGACCCATTTTGACTACTCTCGGGAACGACCTTACGCTTCAGCCACATCATTTGACACCCCGCCTTGATAGTCATTCCAGATATGTTATCTTGGTGGAGACTGTCCCGCTTTTGGAAAGTGCGGCTGAGTTGGACCATTTCGAACAATCGTGACGGCAGGATACCGGACCGCACGAGAGAACCGAACATATCCCCATCATGAGAAATTCTACCATTTACCTGCTCTTCACCACGGTGACCCTTTTCGCGATGGCCCTGATCGGCCTGCACGCACGCCAGGGCGCATCAGAGGCGCACAAGCACCGCAGCTACCGACTGCATCTGGTAAAAGAGCTGCGGCTTACCGACATCTGCCTCTTTACGGAGGCGCGCTATACCAGGCACCTCTCCATGGCAGACGACCATGCACCATTCCAGGATCACCCCGTCGCGCTGGAGCATTTCCCCTCAGGGGCATTGACACTCCCCCCGCTGTTGACTCAGAGGCACAATGACCAGGCCCGTTAACCGGCTCAAGAACATCCTCGACTTCGCCCTTTCCTCGCTTCTGCGCAGAAAAGTCAAGAACCTGTCCCTGTTGACATTATATACCCTGATCGTCTTCATCCTTGCCTCGCTGATCTTTTTCGTGCAGGCGCTGAAAAAGGAGTCCACCAGCATTCTCACCGGTGCTCCGGACATGGTGGTCCAGCGTCAGACAGCAGGCAGGCATGACCTCATCCCGCTCGAGTACGCCAGGAAGATCACCACGATCCTGGGAGTGACAGCCGTTGAACCCCGCTGGTGGGGGTATTACTACGATCCGGTTTTCGGCGCAAACTTCACCCTCATGGTCCCTGCTGCCAGGAAGGTCGAGCCAGGGAATATCATCATTGGCCAGGGAGTCGCACGAATCCTGCGGATTGCCACCGGCGACCTGGTAACGTTCAGGAGCTATGCAAAAACCCCTCTGCTCCTCAATATCCAGGAGATACTCCCCTTTGAGTCGGAACTGGTGGCATCGGACCTGATTCTCATGTCACAGCAGGATTTTCATGAGATGTTCAACTTCCCTGACGGCGTTGCGACCGATCTTGCGGTAACGGTCAGGAATCCCCGCGAACTGACAACCGTGGCGACGAAGATCGTGGAGGAGTTCCCTGATGCCCGCCCCATCCTGAAAAGCGAGATCCTGCGGACCTATGATTCCCTTTTTGACTGGCGGGGGGGCATGATAACAGTAGTGCTCTTCTCCGCCATCATCTCCTTTGTCATCTTTGCCTGGGACAAGGCCACCGGCCTGTCGGCCGAGGAGAGGAAGGAGATCGGCATCCTGAAGTCGATCGGCTGGGAAACAGCGGATGTGCTCCTGCTGAAATTCTGGGAAGGAATCGCCATCTCGTTCTCCGCGTTCCTGGTGGGAGGTATTCTGGCATATGCGCATGTCTTCATCTTTTCCGCGCCGCTTTTCGGAAGCGCCCTCAAGGGGTGGTCGGTTCTCTACCCCCACTTCCGGCTGGCACCGGTCATAGATGTCTATCAGCTCTCCATGCTCTTCTTTCTCTCGGTGTTCCCCTATACCGCCGCCACCATCATCCCGTCCTGGCTGGCCGCCACGGTCGATCCCGATGCTGCCATGAGGTCCTGACCGTGATCAGCCTTGCCCATGTCACGAAAACCTACAATGCCGGCAAATCCAACCAGTTTACGGCTGTGGACGATGTCAGCATCGATATCCGGCCAGGGGAACTGACCGTCCTCAAAGGGCCGAGCGGCTCAGGCAAGACCACGCTCTTGTCGCTGATCGGCTGCATGATCCGGCCGAGTTCCGGCAGGATCGTCCTGCATAACATGCGGACGTCATTCAGCCAGGGGGGGGACGGCAAGGAACTGTTCGACATCACCAGCCTCCCCGAGCGGTTTCTCACCGAGATCCGGCGCACCACCTTCGGGTTCATCTTCCAGCAGTTCAACCTGATCAAGGGGATATCGGTACTGGAGAACATCCTGCTCCCGGCCTATCCTACGGGCGAAAGCCATGCTGAATTCAAAAAGCGAGGGGAAGAGCTGCTGGAGCTGTTCAACATGAAGCGTCACGCGGCGTCACGCACAGACTGGCTTTCCGGTGGAGAGCTTCAGCGCGTAGCCATAGCCAGGGCGCTGATAAACAACCCGTCCATTCTCATTGCCGATGAACCAACCGCGCACCTGGACACCAAGCTCTCCCAGGAGTTCATGGAGATCATTGCCGACTTGAAGGCCAAGGGAAAGACCATCCTGATCGCCAGTCACGACCCGCTGGTGTTCGATTCGCCCCTGGCCGAGACGGTGGTGGAGATGCGGGACGGCCGGATAACGGCACAGGGGGACAAGGCGTGATCCAGCATCCGGCAATCCTCTCTCTGCTGGTATCGTCGGTCATCATCAGCCTGATGATCCTCTATGCCGGCTGGCACGGGCTCCGGATCGTCAGGAGCTGGGACCTGGCAAGCGGAAGCGAAAAACAGCTGCGCCTGGAGCGGACAACCTATCTGATCTCCACCATCCTCGGCTACAGTCTCTTTTTCCAGATCCTCTCGCTTTTCCTCTACATATTCACGGCAGATTACCTGCACGGCCAGTTCGTGGGGGCGATGTGCGCAGCAGGCTCACTGAATGCGAACGGTTTCGGCTACCCGGTCCTGATCCTCAAGATCGTCACCTGCCTCTTTGCCGGGGCCTGGCTGATCATCAATCACGCCGACGGCAAGGGGTACGACTACCCCCTGATCAGGTACAAATATGCGCTCCTCTTGGCGCTCGTCCCGTTTGTCGTGACCGAGACCGTCCTCCAGTTTTTCTACTTCGGCAAGCTCAAGGCGAATATCATCACCTCCTGCTGCGGCAGCCTGTTCAGTGCAAATACCAGCGGGATCGGTTCGGATATCGTCGCCCTCCCCAGGGTTCCCATGGAGATTGCGTTCGTTGCGGCGCTCGTGTTGACCTGTCTGTGCGGGATCTTTTTTCTGAGTAAGGGGAAGGGGGGGTATCTCTTCGCGGGGGCAAGCACGCTGACCTTCGTCATCGCGATTGCGTCATTGATCTCGTTTATCAGCCTGTATATCTATGCACTGCCGACACACCACTGCCCGTTCTGCATTCTCCAGAAGGAATATGGCTATGTCGGCTATCCTCTGTACGCGACGCTGCTCGGTGCCGGTATCTGCGGCCTGGGGGTCGGGGCGCTGATGCCGGCCCGGAAACGGCAAAGCCTTGCACGGACGGTGATGCTGTTTCAGCGGAAGCTTGCGGCGATAGCCCTGGTTCTCTACCTGCTCTTTTCCCTCATCGTGGCCTACCAGATGACCTTCTCCGCCCTGGAATTCTGAGCTCCGCCCCCCCACAAAAGCAATTCCGACTGGCAACCCTCCGCTGGCATCCAACCGCGGCATCTCTGCCGGAAACGGCTAACCTGCGAATCTAACCCTGGCGAACCGCCGCTTGCCGACCTGGAGAACGTATTCTCCCGTGGCTGCCAGTTCCAGGTTTTCGTCGGAGACCTTCTCGCCGTTGACCTTTACCCCCCCCTGCTGGATGGCACGACGCCCCTCGCTGTTGGAGGTCACGATCCCTGCCTTGGCAAGCAGCTTGTAGAGCACCACTGGCTCCCCTTCCACGGGGAATGAGAACTCCGGCATCTCGTCGGGGGTTTGGTTGTCGCGGAAGCGCTTGACAAAATGCTCTTCTGCCTCGCCGGCTGCGGCCTGGCCATGGTAGCGGCCGACAATCTCCCGGCCGAGGCGTTTCTTGGCATCCATGGGATGGAGTGTGTGGGCCTTGATCTCCTGGCGCATGGTTTCGATCTCGGCCAGGGAAAGATCGGAAAGGAGTTCGTAGTAGCGGAGCATCAGTTCGTCGGAGATGGACATCACCTTGCCAAAGATCTCGTCGGGCGACTCGTTGATGCCGATGTAGTTGCCCAGCGACTTGGACATCTTGTTGACGCCATCGAGCCCTTCCAAAAGCGGCATGGTCAGGACGGTCTGGGGGACCTGCCCCCATTCCCGCTGCAGCTCGCGCCCCATGAGCAGGTTGAACTTCTGGTCGGTCCCCCCCAGCTCGATGTCAGCCTTGAGCGCCACCGAATCGTATCCCTGGATGAGCGGGTAGAGGAATTCGTGGATGCTGATCGGCATCTGGGTGGCGAAGCGCTTGCCGAAATCGTCCCGCTCCAGCATCCGCGCCACCGTGTACTTGGCGGCCAGGCCGATCATGTCGCCAGCGGAGAGTGCGCTCAACCAGTCGGAGTTGAATACCACCCGGGTCAGCTGCGGGTCAAGGATCTTGAAGACCTGCTCCTTGTAGGTTTCGGCATTCCTGAGCACATCCTCGCGGGTCAGGGCCTTGCGGGTTTCCGACTTGCCGGTGGGATCGCCGATCATGCCGGTGAAGTCGCCGATGAGGAAATAGACCTCATGCCCGAGCTGCTGGAACTGCCGCATCTTCTGCAGGAGCACTGTATGCCCCACGTGGAGATCGGGCGCGGTCGGATCGAACCCCGCCTTGACCTTCAGCGGCACGCCGGTCTTGGCCGATTTCGCCAGCTTCTCCTCCAGCTCCTTTTCCACCAGGATCTCAACCGTACCCCGCTTGATGAGCTCCAACTGTTCGGCTACGGAAACTGCCATTGCCTCTCCCTCCACTATAACTATCGATCGGCTAAATTCTGAAAAAAGCATTCAACCGCAGATAAACGCAGATAAATGCGGATAAAAGCAAAAAAATACTTCACCCCTCAGTGCATGTTTGTCGGTCAGAAAGGTTTGTCATTATTCGTAGTTATCAGCGTTCATCCGCGTGCATCAGCGGTTAATTGCCGTTATCAGGTTCATTCGCAGGCGATGTTTACTCGCTCGATGGCGAGCGCCTTGCCGGTCGCGTCGTCGATCTCGATCACCACGCCGTTCAGCCGGATATCCTTCTTCGCCACCTCGAACTTGGTGGGTATCTGGGTCAGAAACTTCTGGATCGGCTCATCCTTGCGCACCCCGATCACCGATTCGAAGGCGCCGGTCATACCGGCATCGGTGAGGTAGGCGGTCCCCTCGGGCAGAATCCGCTCGTCCGCGGTCTGCACATGGGTATGGGTGCCGACCACGGCGCTCACCCGGCCGTCCAGGTACCAGCCGAGGGAGGTCTTTTCCGAGGTGGCCTCGGCATGGAAATCGACGAAGATGATCGGCGTCTCCTGCCGCAGCCGTTCGACCTCGCGGTCGGCAACCCGGAAGGGGCATTCCAGGTTGTTCATGAACACCCGGCCTTCCAGGTTGAGCACCCCGACCTTGATCCCGCCGGCGGTCCTGAGCAGGGTGCTCCCCTGCCCCGGCGTGCCCGGCGGGTAGTTGGCCGGACGGACGAGGCGCTCTTCGCGGGTGACGTACTCCAGCGCCTCTTTCTTGTCCCAGATGTGGTTGCCGCTGGTGAAACAGTGGATTCCGAGCTGGAACAGTTCCTGCGCCGTCTCTGCGGTAATACCGAAGCCGCCGGCGGCATTCTCGCCGTTGGCGATCACCAGGTCGATTCGGTGGCGGTCCACCAGCCGGTGCAGCATCCGGCCAATGGCCTGGCGTCCCGGCTTGCCGATGATGTCACCGATGAACAGCAGTTTAACGGGCATATTCGACTGCCCTGGTCTCCCGGATCACGTGAACCTTGATCTGCCCCGGATAGGTCATCTCGGCCTCGATCTTCTTGGCCACGTCCTTGGCCAGCACCACGGCCTGCTCATCGCTGACCTGGTCGCTGGAGACCATGACCCGGATCTCGCGTCCCGCCTGGATGGCAAAGGAATTGGTCACGCCGCCGAATGAGGTGGCGATCCGCTCCAGGTCTTCGAGCCGCTTGACATAGGTCTCCATCATCTCGCGGCGTGCGCCCGGCCGTGCGCCCGACAGGGCATCGGCTGCCTGAACCAGGACGTCCAGGACCGAGTTCGGCTTCTCGTCTTCATGGTGCGCCATGATGGCATGGACGATCTTGGGGGACTCGCCGTACTTGCGTGCCAGTTCGGCGCCGATAACGGCGTGGGAGCCCTCGACCTCATGATCCACCGCCTTGCCCAGGTCGTGCAAAAGGCCGGCACGCTTGGCCTGCTTGACGTTGATCCCCAGTTCTGCCGCCATGATGCCACAGAGGAAGGCAACCTCCAGGGAATGGAGGTAGACGTTCTGGCTGTAGGAGGTCCGGTACTTGAGCCGGCCGATCAGCTTGAGGATCTCCGGATGGATGCCGTGGACCCCCAGGTCGAAGGCAGCCTGGTCGCCTGCTTCCTTGATCGACTGCTCCACCTCGGCCTCGGCCTTGGAAACCACCTCTTCGATCCGCCCCGGATGGATGCGGCCGTCGGTGATCAGTTTCTCCAGGGCGATCTTGGCAACCTCCCGTCGAACCGGGTTGAACCCGGAGAGGATGACCGCCTCAGGGGTATCGTCGATGATCAGGTCGATGCCGGTGGCAGCCTCAAGGGCGCGGATGTTACGTCCTTCGCGGCCGATGATCCGCCCCTTCATCTCGTCGGACGGCAGGGCAACGACCGAAACGGTCCGTTCGGCCACGTACTCGCCGGCATAGCGCTGGATCGCCAGGGCCATGATCTCCTTGGACTTCTTGTCGGCGGTCTCCCTGGCCTCTTCCTCGATCGCCTTGATCCGCTTGGCCGCATCGAGCTTGGCCTCGTTCTCCATCTCGTCCATGAGGAGCTTTTTCGCCTCGACCGCGGTCATCCCGGAGATGTTTTCCAGCTTGAGCCGCTGCTCCTCGATGAGTTGGTTGATCCGTTCCTCTTTCTGCCCCAACGCCTGCTCACGATTGAAAAATGCCTGCTCGCGCTTGACGAAATCAGCGTCACGCTGATCGAACAGGTTGATCTTCTTGTCAAGGTTCTCCTCTTTCTGCTGCAACCGTTTTTCAAGTGCCTGGAGATCCTTGCGTTTTTCCTTTGCATCCCGCTCTGCCTCTGCCTTGGCCTGGAACACCTCATCCTTGGCCTTCAGCGAAGCCTCCTTGATGATGGTTTCGGCCTCCCGTTTGGCATCTTCCAGGACCCTGATCGCATCTTCCTGGACAGCCCCACCCTTTTCCGCCCCCTTGCGACGCGTCAGGACCCCGATGGCCCCTCCGGCCACTGCAGCGACCACTAGCAACAGCACTACCACTGTCATGTCCAAGGTTGTTTCCCCCTTTATGTGAAATGACCGCGAGGGTGGATCACCCTCTGGTCGGTAACGACCATATCCATCTGTACGTCGTGCGGAGCTCCGCTGATCGGCTCCACCAGCTGGAAATCGTAACAGAGCCCGACCAGGCGCCCCTGCCCCTCCAGACGATGGAGGGTCTTGTCGTAAAAGCCTTTGCCGTAGCCAACGCGCAGTCCTGCGGAATCGAAGGCCACGCCCGGGATGAAGAAGAGGTCGATCTCCTCCGGGGCAATGACCGGACAGCCGGGCAGCGGTTCGCAGATGCCGAAGCGGCTGCAGACCAGATCCTCTGGGACACGGACGACCCGGAATACCAGCAGATCCGCCACCATCGCCGGGAACACAACCCGCTTTCCCGCCGCCAGGGCCGCATCATGGAGCATCTCGGTTGCGACCTCGTTGCGGATCGGCGCGTAGAGGGCAACGGTACGCGCCGCGGCAAATTCCACCAACGCGAGGCCATGCTGTTGCGCGCGCCGACCGGCCGCCAGACACTCGGACGGGGCAAGGCTGTTCCGCCGCTCCAGCATCAAACGCCTGAGATCCCGCTTGGGCATCGCGCCACCCATGGGTACTGCCGACCGTACACTATTGCACAATGGGAAATCGGCCGGGCTGCGGCCTGCCGCATCAGCGGACCAGGCTCGTTATTGCCGGCTCTCGGGGAGAGTTTTTGAGTATGGAGGAAGGGTTACAGAGTTGCCTGAGCCTGCTGCGGGACCGATCCCACTGCATTCCGTTGCGACGCACTATTCGCTGGCTTGACCTCTGACAGATTAATGATGGCTGCAGAGCCATCTATCAGTGAAACAGGGGCATGAATGCAAGCGGTGCGGAAGGCCCCTGCTGGAACTGACGTAAATTTCCAATCCGACATACTCATATATGAAAATCTCCCGAGAGAGACGGTACGGCTACGGATTCCCCCCGTCCAAACGGTTGAGGAGCCGAATCAGCCGATCATGGTACTCCTGGCTCAACCGGTCATGCTCTTCGGCCAGCGCCAGAAAATCCCCGGCAAGGTTGAGCAGTGCCAGACTCACAACCGCCAGGGTGTCGCCCCCCGACGCCGAAGAAGGAACCTCGGCCAGCCGGGCATTGACGAACTGCTCTATTTCGAAAACCTTTTGCGGGGACGCCGGACTCCTGACCAGCAGCTCGCGTCCCATGACCTTCACGCGATGGGACAGCACACCACCCATCAGACCGTCTCAAGACGGCTGATAATGGCATCGATGCGGCTTTTGAGCCCCTCCCGCTCCAGGAGCAGGCGCTGGTTTTCTTCCGAAAGCCGTGCATGTTCCTGTTTCAGGGTGGCATACCCATCCAGCAGGGTCTCGATCCGCTTTTCCAGAACCGACAAGAGTTCGCCGTCCATGCAAGCCCCCTTGTTTCGCGGAGAAATTTTATGTGACAACCCCGCAAAAGTCAAGGCGTTTTCTTGATTTCGGCAATTAGGTAGTGTCCATCCGGAAACCGGATGAGACACTACCGGTTTCCAGATCGGAAACGAGGGATTTTTTGTCCTGGCAAGGAAATCAAGGGGGTGCGCGGAGGCGTACATCGGTACGCCGCACAAGCAATCCCGCAGATTGACACCGCCAGGGCGGAAAAGAACTGTTTCCGGATGGAAACTAGGTAAAGAGCGCCTTTACAAACTGTTCCGGATCAAAGAGACGCAGGTCGTCGGCCTGTTCACCGATGCCAATGAACCGGATGGGAAGCTGGAATTCGTTGCTCACCGCCACCACGATCCCCCCCTTTGCCGTGCCGTCCAGCTTGGTGAGCACCACGCCCGACACGCCGGCCGCCTCCTTGAAGAGACGGGCCTGGGAGATGGCATTCTGCCCGGTGGCGGCATCCAGCACCAGCAGGGTCTCGTGGGGCGCGCCGGGCAGCTCCCGCGACATGACGCGGCGGATCTTCTTCATCTCCTCCATCAGGTTGACCTTGGTATGGAGCCGGCCGGCGGTATCAACGATCAGGATGTCGCTCCCCCTGGCCAGAGCGGCCTTGCAGCTGTCGAAGACCACGGCCGAAGGGTCGGACCCGTCCTGGTGGCGGATGACGTCCACCCCGGCCCGCCTCCCCCACTCCTCGAGCTGTTCCGCCGCCGCGGCGCGGAAGGTATCGCCGGCAGCCAGCAGAACCTTTTTCCCTTCGCCGGTATAGCGGCTGGCCAGCTTGCCGATGGTGGTGGTCTTGCCCACCCCGTTCACGCCGATCACCATGATCACGTAGGGCTTGGCCGCGGAAACATCCAGCGGCGACGCGTACTGCTGCAGCCGGGCAAGGATCTCCTCCTGCAGCGCCTTTTTGATCGCTCCGCCGTCCTGCAACTCGTTCCTCTTGAGACGCCCCTCCAGGGTCCTGATCAGCTCCACTGTCGTGGCAACGCCGATGTCGGCAGTGATCAGGATCTCTTCCAGCTCCTCCAGCGTGTCGGCATCGATCTGCTTTTTCCCCAGGAGCAACGTGTCGATGCGACCGACCAGGCTTTCGTGGGTCTTGGCCAGCCCCTTTTTCAACCGCTCGAAAAAACCCACTTTCGCCGGGGCTTCCGTGACCGGCGGGGCGGGGGCCGTTGCCACGACCGGCTCCCCGGCCGGTTCTTGGGCCGGTTCCGCAGCAGGCTCACTGACAGGTTCCCGGGCCGGTTCTTTGGCAGGCTCCGCGAGCTGCTCTTCCTCGCGGTCCGCCTCGACCGGCTCGCTGTCAGCCGCAGCTCCGGTCAGCTTGCCCCATAACCCCTTGAAAAAGCCCTTGTTCTCTTCAGCCATCTCAGTATATCTCCTTCGCAAACAGATGCGCCACCCGGCGGAGCCCCTGCACGGCTCGGGCAGGCAACGCAGCCCGCTTCATGGTCATCACCAGCACGTAATCCGGGCCAACGGTATGGATGACGTGATGCTGTTCTTCCGTGGTTATGACGATATCCTGCAGTTCGCCAAGCGGATAGCGGGCGTGCAGTTCGCGCAGCTGGCTCAGGATGATCCCCTTGTGGGCACCGATCACCTTCATCTCGAACTCGTCGAAATAGCAGTACTGCTCGACCGCTTCCCCTTCCCAATCGGCCAGAATGGCCCCGCTGGCACCGGGAACCGACTCCACAAGCTCCTTGAGGGTCTCCTTGAACGACACCTGAACCTCCCGCATCCGACAGGTAGTTTCCATCCGGAAACTCCGGCCGGAAACGAGATAAATCAGTCGGATATTCTTGCACGTTTCCGGTTGCGAGGCAAGTGCCTGAAAGGGAAATACGCCGGTAAAATGGAGGAATAGCGCCCTATTCAGCCTCCAGTTCCGCTTCCTTGACAAACGGCGCAACAAACACGCCAGCTTCTTCATTCTCAACATCAAACTCTTCCGCATCGACATACGGTTCTGTTCTGCAGCCGAAGAAAGAAATGATTTTACCGGAAAAAAGCCCGGAGCCAGCGGCGATGAGTACCGTTACCGCAATCCCGGTCAACTGGGCGCGACTGTCAATGCCGGTCACCACGAGCAGTGCCGCCAAGCCGCCAAACAGGCCGGGCAGGCCGTGGAGATAGAGCACGCCGCAGGTATCGACCTTTTCGATCGCATCGGTGAGCCTTCCCTGGATGACGGCAAAACCGAAGGTCGAGACAATGCCTGCCAGAACGCCTATAGTAAAAGCGGCGCCAGGTGTTGCAAGGTCGCAGGTCGAGCCGATGGCCACTCCCCCGGCCAGGGTTGCATTGGCGATGTCTGCCGTCGATATCTTCCCGCGCAGTTTGACCGTGGCAACGTAGGTGGCAAGGGTTGACCCGCACAGTGCCAGGATAACGTTGACCGCAGTTTTCGGCACGTCCGCCGGTGCAACAAGGGCGGCACAGAAACTTGGCCAGAATACCCAGAGGACCATGCTCCCCAGCAGAGAATATCTGTCGCTGGTTTCGTCGCATTCGATCGGGGTATCGAACTCTTTCGGTGTAGTCATGGAAGCGGCCACGGCAAGACCGAAAATGGCACCAAAGGCGTGAATCACGATGGAGCCGCCGGTATCCACGACTTTATTGGTGATCAAGCCCAGGCCGCCACTGAGAACGATCCATTCATTGAGCGCATAAAACGGCACAAAGAGGATGCCCAGCAACAGGTACTGGTTCATTTTCAAACGGCCCAGAACAGCACCCGCACAGATCAGCAAGCTGGCGGCAGCAAATTCGGCCAGGATAAGCTTGTCGATAACCGCTTCGGAGCCTCCCAGGTTGAAAAGGCTGTCCTTCAGAAAGTAGAGCGGAATGGCAACACTCACCAGCAGGTAGGTCGCCGTGATCGCCGACCGGCCGTACTTTTTGACGAATACCATCAGAAAACCGAAGCCTACGAGCAACATCGCCATGATATGAATGGACCGGTTGTATTTTTGCACATCCGTCAACTCCCCGAGGGTCGTCCCCGGCGATTCTCCGGCAAGTGACACTCCCAACAGTGTTAACAGCACGACAACCGTGACAAGCAGACAGGTAATACATTTCTTCATGCCAATTCACCTCGTTGTGAAAAGTACCCCGAGAAGGGGTTTGCAGCGGCGACGTCGTTGTCGCCTTTGAAATGAGCTGTTTTGTTGGGTATTGAACAATGCTGGAGGTGCGGGCGGCTAGGAAGGGAGCAATACAGGCCGTGCGCAGACGTTAAAGTAAACCAATGTCCATGTCAAGGCGGGATTACGACAGGTGTCTCGTAATTACAGCGCACCAGATAGAGGACTGCACGCAATATTGGCCGGTTAAGCAGGCAAGGCACAAACAGGGGCCAGCCGTTTTCAACCGGCAGCCCCCCTAGAGTAACCCGACCGCCATACGCAGGATCACGATGGTGTCCTCGACATCAACCAACCCGTCACCGACTGAGATACCATTGACCATCGGTGCTACATCGAGTCGCAGGACCTGGCCGGCATGCTGCGTGACGACACCGACCGTCATCATCAACGCCTGCAGAGCGTCGACAATGGTGAAGGGATTGGATACACCCGAGGTGCGGACGATGTTGCGATGCACGGTCTGACTGGAGCTGTTCTCGTCGATGCCGGTTACGCTCACCCGGTATACCCCGGCATCGCTCAGGTAGAGCTGCTGCTGGAACGCGCCATCAACCACGGCCGGGTGGTAGCTCTGTCCATCCATGTCCACGGTAATGGCAACCGGGGTGGTATTGTCCGCCACGGTGCCGGTCAAGAGGCAGGTATCCCGTACCGTGCGGACATCGCTGTCAGGCGAGGCAATAGCCAGGGAAAAGGGAGAGAGGGAGCTGAGCGTCCGTTTCGCCTGGGCGGTTTTCCCTTCACTGTTGACCGCCGATATCTGGATGGTGTTCATCCCCTGCGTGAGGTTCGCGGTGAACGAGAAGGTCGTATCGGTCAGGGTTGCCGTTTGCGGGGAAGAGCCGTTTACCGTGTAGGTGACAATCATGCCCGGAATGGTTGCGACCGTGCCGGTAACGGTAACGTAGTTCTGGGCCACGGCCGCGTTGTCCGGCGGGAAGGAGACAGTCAGATTCGGGGCCGTGCTGTCCAGGGTAATGGTGCGGACGTCGCTGGTAACGGTGCCGACGTTGTTGGTGGCGGCCACGGTGATGCTGTTGGCCCCGGCCACGAGTTGTACCGGGAAGCTGAAGCTGCCGTCCGGGTTTACCGTGACGCTGGTGCCGTTGACGGTCAGCGAGCCGATGCCGTTGAGATCGAAGACCGTGCCGCTGATGTTCTGGGTGGTCCGGGCGGTGGTTGCGCCATCAGGAAGAGCCGAAATGGTCAGGAGCGGCGGCGTGGTACTGATAGTCACCGTCAGATTCTGACTGACGGACACGGCCGCATCAAAGTTGGCATTGCCGGGTTGCGAGGCAATGATGGAGGTCTCTCCGACACCGACAATGGTTACGGTGCTGCCGCTCACGGTGGCCACGGCCGGATTTGAGCTGGCAAAGGCAACCGGCAGGCCGGAAGTTGCCGTGGCACTGATGGTGAAAGGCGCAACACCGAAATATTTTGGCGGAAGCGATGCAAAGGTGATGCTCTGGCTCCCCTTGCCGACCGTGATATCCTGGGTGACCTGCGGTGCCGCGTCGTAGTTGGCATCGCCGGCCTGATTCGCGGCAATGGTGCAGATGCCGGCAGTCAAGCCGGTAACGGTGGTGCCGCTGATGGTGCAGACAGGGCTGGTCGTGGAGCTGAACAGCACGGGACTGGTGGAAGTACCGCCCGTGGCGCCGACCGTGCCGATGCCGCCGACAACCACGGCTGGAGCATTGCCGAAGACGATGGCCTGGCTGCCCTTGCCAATGATAATGTTCTGCGTCACTTGCGCTGCAGCGCTGTAGTTTGTATCTGCTGCCTGATTCGCGGCAATGGTGCAGGTGCCGGCGGTCAAGCCGGTAACGGTGATGCCGCTGATGGTGCAGACAGAGGTGGTCGTGGAGCTGAACAGCACGGGGCTGGTGGAAGCGCCGCCCGTGGCGCTGACCGTGCCGGTGCCGTCAACTGCCACTGCCGGGACCGTTCCAAAGGTGATGGTCTGGCCGGCCTTGTCGATGGTCAGGGTGCCGGTGGCCGTGCCGTTGTAGTTGCTGTCGTTCACGGTGGCGACAACCGCGTAGCTGCCGGCGTTCGTCGGGGCGCTGGCCGAGCCGTCGTAGGTGAGAGCCGTTGTCAGGCCGGCCGGTGTGGTGGTGGCGCTGGCTGCCTTGGCCGTGCCGTCGTAGGTTGCCGTCAGATTTCCCAGGCTGACCGTGGCAGTCCCCTTAGTATTGGTCAGGTTATACGTAGCGCTCAGTGCGCTGACCGCGGCCGTAACCGTGTATGAACCGGCCGTGCCGTTGGCGCTGACGCCGTAGGCAGCGATGCCGGAGCTGTTTGTGACGGCGCTGCCGGCGGCGCTGATGCCGGCACCGCTCCCCGGACCGGTAAAGGTGACGCTGGTGCCTTCCAGCATCCCGCCGAGAGAGTCGACAACCCTGGCCGCGAGTGACGTGGCAAAGGGGGTATTGATGGCCGTGGACTGAGAGGTGCCGGCGGTTGCCGTCAAGGCAGCCGGGACGCCACGTTCGTAGGAGCCCATGTCGCAGGTAGCATTCTGGGGACGGCTCATGCCGCGCTGGTCAGTGGCCGGACCGCTGGCGCAGTTTCCGGAGTCGATGGCCGGACTGCCGGCAAGCAGGGGGATCGTACCGGTGTTGCCACCATAGTTGCCGAGAACGCCCAGAAGCGGATCAACGCTGCTGACATTCGTACAGGTGCTGCCGGGGTAACAGCCGTTCGTGACGATGCTGTCGCTGATGGTGGCTATGCCGGAGATATACGAGCCACTGCCCCAGAATATGGCGTTCCGGATGGTGACCGTGCCACCTGACAAGTTGACCAACCCCCCGCCGGAGTTGTCGGCGATGGTCGAATGATCGACCGTCAAGGTGCCGGCCGAGTTGTTCAGCATGCCGCCGCCACCGCCCGCCATGGCCGCATTACCGAAGATGGTGGTGTTGGTTATGACGGCTGTGCCGTTGTTGTTGTAAACGCCGCCGCCGAGAGCATCCGCCGAATTGCCGGAAATGGTGCAGCCGGTTACGGTGAGCGTAGCTCCCGGATTATTGTAGATACCCCCCCCGGAAGAGCTCTGGGCGTAATTCCCGGAAATTGTGGCATTGGCAACGGTGAGCACGCCGGAGTTGAAAATGGCAGGACCATCGAAGGCCATGCCGTGGGAAATGGTCAACCCGGAAATATGCACGGTTCTGCCCGAATTCACGGTGAAGATCCGGGTCATGTCACCGCCGCTGATGATCAGGTTTGGCGCACCGGGACCGCTGATGGTCAGGTCTTTGTCAATACTGAGATCGGTGGCAATGGTGATGACCTGGCCGTCAAGGCTGCTGTCAAAGGCAATGATATCGCCGGGATTGGCGTCGGTGACGATCTGACGGAGCGATCCGGCGCCGCTGTCGCTGGTGGAGGTGACGATACGGGTCGTGGCCGTGGTCAGGGCGATGGTGTTGGAACTGTCGCCGGTGCCGGCGCTGCTGTAGGCACGGACCCGGTAGAAGTACGGGGTGCCGGCAGTGAGGCCGGTGACGCTCAGGCTGGTGACGTTCCCTGCATCCAGGTTGCTGTAGCCGGTGACAAGACTGGTGAAGCCGCTGTCCGTTGCGACATCCAGGTAATAACCGGTGGCGCCGGTGACGCTACCCCAGTTGGCGCTGAATCCGGTGGCGATGATGGAGGTGGCGGCCGTGGCAGTGGGGATCAGGGTATCCACCAGCACTCCGGTTGTTGCGCCCACGGCATGCAATGACAGCACCGCATCGTTACCCGCCACATCCCTGATGGAGGTGGTGTTCAGGGTCAGGGCGCCAACGGTGATGCCGTTGTTGTCAATATCGCCGCCCTGAACCGTGTAGCGGTAGGTGATGCTGGTGGCTGTCTTCGACTGGTAGGCCGCCGGTCGGGAAGCAGCGCCGACGGTGAGGCTCAGGGTCGAGTCGGTGCCGGTGACCGTGACGTTCTTGTTGACGTTCACGGTGAAGTCCAGGTTCTGCCCGGTATCGTAGGTGGCATCCGCCGGGACGCCGACAGAGGTTATTGTCGGCGCTGCCTGATCGAGCAGATAGGCCTGGCTGTAGGCTGTCCCGATGTTGCCCGCCGTGTCGGCGACACGCACCTTGAGGGTATTGCTGGCGATCAGCGCCTGGCCGGCCAGGGACCAGGTGCTCTGGCCGGCGGTTGCCGTCGCAGCGGTCCAGGTGGAGCCGTTGTCCAGGGAGACTTCGACCATTTCACCTGCCGCAAGGTTGGCGTTTAAGGTTCCGCTGATGGTCTGGGCCGCGGTGTTGGTAATGAAATCCGTGGCACTGGTGCCGGTATCGGCGGAAAAGGCTGCTGTAGCGACCGTGGTGGCAGGACCGGTGGTGTCGATGGTAACGCTCAGGCCACTGGAAGCTGCCGAGGTATTGCCCGCGGTATCGGTTGCCTTAGCCGTCAGGGTGTGCGCACCAGCGCCCAGGGCGCTGCTGGTGATGCTCCAGTTGCCTCCTGTGGCCGTGGCGCTGCCGAGCACGGTGGTGCCGTCGGTGTCGTACAGCGTGACCGTGGCGCCCGCCTCGGCCGTGCCGGTGATGGTGGGCGTGGTGGCACTGGTAACGTTATCCGTACTGGAGCTGCCGCTGTCGCTGCCCGCTGCCAGGTCCGGCGTGCCGGGCGCAGCCGGTGGCGTGGCGTCGATGGTAACGCTCAGGCCACTGGAAGCTGCCGAGGTATTTCCCGCGGTATCGGTTGCCTTGGCCGTCAGGGTGTGCGCGCCAGCACCCAGGGCGCTGCTGGTGATGCTCCAGTTGCCTCCCGTGGCCGTGGCGCTGCCGAGCACGGTGGTGCCGTCGGTGTCGTACAGCGTGACCGTGGCGTCTGCCTCGGCCGTGCCGGTGATGGTGGGCGTGGTGTCGCTGGTAACGTTATCCGTACTGGAGCTGCCGCTGTCGCTGCCCGCTGCCAGGTCCGGCGTGGAAGGCGAGGACACGGAGTTGTCGACGGTGTAGGTGTTATCGTTGGTCCCGGTAGGCGTGGTGTTGGTAAAGGCGTTACCTGCTGTGTCGGTGATATTTTGACCGGCGGCAAAGCCGAGGGTGACGGTGCCATTGAGGCTGGCCAGGTTGCCACCGGAGATGGTGACATCGCAGACCATGTAGTCAGAAGAGGTCACGCCGGTGACTATGGCGGTGGTGCCGGAGACGGCGAAGTCGCCGGTGCTCAGGTTATTGACCGGTGTGCTGAAGGTCACCCGGAACACCAGGATGTCGGCGTTGGTAACGGCTTCTGCCGGGGTTCTGCGGACGATGGAGGTAACCGTGAGCGGTGGGATTACCGTCACCGAGATCTGCCGGGTGGCCGTGTCCGAGCCGTCGCTCACCTCCACGGTAAAGGAGTCGGTACCGATGTAACCGGCTGCTGGCTGGTAGGTGATGGTACCGCCGGGCGTAATGTCGGTGGACCCTGAAGAAGCCGTGGCGCCGGAGAAACTGAGGGTGCCATGATTCGGGGCGACGCTCTGGGTCCAGGTCTCGGTCTGACTGGCGTCGGCATCGCTTACGTGCAACAGGCCCTTGATATCGGTGACGCCTGAGTTCTGGCTGACCGTCAGGGTGGTGGTCGCGCCGACAAAGGTCGGTGCCGTGTTGACAACAGGGTTGTCGATCACGATATCATTGATGCCGAACCAGGACCCGAAGCCATCGGTTTTGGAAATCCGGACCTCATCGATATTGTTGAACCGATCATCCAGAACGCCGCCTTGCGCCAACAAATAACTGGCACCAGTGGTGATAAAATCAAAATAGCTTTTACCTCGGGAATTACCGTTGTCGAATGCTTCTATTGTCCAGAAATTATGAGAGTCCAAATCTTCTGCATAATCGTTGAAATTGAGCGACGTCAGCTTGAAATGCGTACCTCCTGTCGCTTTTATCGCCATTCCATAGGGAGCACTGCTGCCATTCCACAGTACTATTGGCGGTACGCCCCAGTCGTCATGGAACTCAAGAGATCCGTTAGCCGTCAGTTTTGTGCCAACACTGTTGGAAATCCCGTACACTTCGATGGTTATGCTTGGTATGTCCGTCGAACCGCCCTGCCCATCGGCAGCGGTATTCACCGGCACTCCGGTAAATCCCGCACCGCTCGTGAAGGTTATGGTGCTGGCCGCCGGGATCTCCCCATAGGCGTCACGGGCAGGAAGCGCGAAAAGAACGAGAACAAAAACGGCAATCGCACATACATGAAAAGCTCTGTAAATGGATGTCATGATTGAGGGCTTCCTGCCTGTCGAGGCATGTAAATGTTATGCCAATCCCAAGACAAAGTGAGGTTTTCTAACCAATCAGGCTGGACTTGCACATAGACTTTTGATCATCTCTCATATTCCGTATCGGATAATATTTAATTTTATTTATTAATTTCTATATATAATCCAGTAAATTGCATGATTACGAGGAGATACCCGTTCCATTCGCCTCCTGCAGAAAAAGGAGTCCCCGGAATTGCGTTCGCAGATAAACCCGCTATGATCATTAAACTTGCCGAATTATTGTTACCCGGCCTTAATGAAAATACTCGGCAACATGGTGCGGTACTGTGCGGCATGTCCTGCCCGGAAACCGCGGGCACGTGGCAGACAAGACTGAAATGTCGCCTTTCCGGATTACGATACGGGATCTCAAAACATGAATGAGGAGGTTGTGGATGGTTGATTACATGCGGGAAGTCAAGCGGACCAAGATCGTGGCCACATGGGGACCATCATGTGCACTGCCGGGGATGGCGGAAAGGCTGATCAGTGAAGGGGTCGACCTCTTCCGGCTCAATTTTTCCCATGGCACCCATGAGGAGAAGCGCACGGCCCTGGAGACCATCCGAAGCGCCGCGGCCGCATGCTCTGTGCCGGTGGGGATCATTGCCGACCTGCAGGGGCCCAAGATCCGGGTCGGGACCCTGCAAAACGGCGCCATGCAACTGACGGACGGGACCGAGGTCGTGATTGCGGTCGGCGAAACCCAGGTCGACCCAGCCATTATCCCGACGATCTACGAAGGGCTCGTGCGCGACGTGCAGCCTGGATCGCGGATACTTCTGGATGACGGCCGCATGGAGCTGCGGGTGATCGATACGAGTGCGGCAACAGTCCGCTGCCTGGTGGTCAAGGGAGGGGTGCTGAAGGACAAGAAGGGGATCAATCTCCCCCAGGTGAATGTCTCCGCGCCATCGCTGACCGACAAGGACCTGGAAGACCTCCGCTTCTGCGTCGAGATCGGGGTCGACTGGGTTGCACTCTCCTTTGTCCGGACCCGGAACGACATCCTGAATATCAAGGTGGAACTGGCCCGTCTGAACAGCGAGATCCCCGTGATCGCCAAGATCGAGAAACCGGAGGCGGTGGAAAACCTGGACGAGATCATCGCCGTTGTCGATGCCCTCATGGTGGCGCGGGGGGATCTGGGGGTGGAAATGGAGCCGGAACAGCTCCCCCTTATCCAGAAAAGGATGATCCGGGCCTGCAACCAGGCGGGCAAACCGGTCATTACCGCGACCCAGATGCTTGAGTCCATGACCGACAACTCCCGGCCGACGCGGGCCGAGGCCTCCGATGTGGCCAATGCCATTCTTGACGGGACAGATGCCGTCATGCTCTCGGGCGAGACGGCCGTGGGGAACTACCCGCTGGAAACGGTCGCAACCATGGCCAAGATCGCCTTCACCATCGAGCGCTCCACCCTGCTCGACTCACACCACCTCACCCCGAAAGGGGGCGAGATAGACATCGCCATTGCCAGGGCTTCCGCCGAAGCCGCCGAATCCCTGCAGGCAAAGGCGATCATCGCCATGACCGAAAGCGGCCACACTGCCGCCCTCCTGTCCGGCTGCCGCCCCAATGCCCCCATCCTTGCCATCACGCCGGAAGAGCGGGTGCGCAGGAAGCTCTCGCTCTACTGGGGGATAAACTCCCTGGTGATGCAGATGAAAAGCGATACCGACGCCATGGTGGCCGAGGCAGGCCGGCTCCTGCTGGCAAACGGCTTCCGACTGGGGGATATGGTGATCATGACCATGGGCGCGCCATTGGCGGCCCGGAACACGACCAACCAGCTGCGTGTCTTCAGGCTGGGCGAATGACCGTGCCCCTTCCCTGACAGGGATCACTCAATCCTCAGGCAACCCCTCTCATTCCCGCTGTGGCAGAGGGGCCGGCGACGGCCGGCCCCGTGCCATGGCGACCGGCTACTGGTGGCCCACGGTATCGCCGTCCCGCAGACCCGGCTTCGTTGTCCAGCTTTCCGTGTTGTTCAGAGCACGCACCTTCACCATCCCCAGCCCGCCCCGGCTGGTGTGCACGGTCAACCTGGCCTTCATCCACCCGTCGATCCAGTCATCGAAGATCAGGTCCTTGAAGGTGCAGCGCGGCTCGTCGAGCAGGGCAAGTGCCACGGCGCAGGTCATGTTCTCCCGCGGAGGCGGCCTGAGCACCCGTTTTCTGTCCCCTTTGCACAATGCGGACACTTTCCTGGCTATGCGGCAATCCTCGGGGAATTCGGCCCGCAATTCGGCATCCTGCACCTGGACCCGGTTCGGAAACCCCGACTTGTTCTCGACGAAGATCGTGATGGTGTTTCGGTACTCCCCGGCAGACGAATCGCCGCCGACAAACGGAAGCAGTGCGAGTGCACAAACGAGGATCGTTTTCATGGCTTACCCCTTTTCCTCGACACGATGGCTTGTTCTCATCGGCCGCAGACAGTGGCCGCGCCTACTTCAGATATTTCTCCACCAGGATCTCCGCGATCTGCACCGCATTGGTGGCCGCGCCCTTGCGGATATTGTCCGCCACCACCCAGAGGTTCAGGCCGTTCTCCACCGATGCGTCCTCGCGGATGCGGCCGACCAGGGTCAGGTCCTGCCCTGCCGCATGGATCGGCATGGGATAGACCCCCTTGGCCGGGTCGTCCAAGAGCTTGCAGCCGGGCGCCTTTTTCAGCAGCTCGCGGGCCTTGGCAACGGTTAGTTTCTTTTCCGTCTCGATGTTCACCGACTCGCTATGGCCGAAAAAGACCGGCACCCGGACTGCAGTGGCGGTAATGCCGATCTCCGCCTCCATGATCTTGCGGGTTTCATCGATCATCTTCAACTCTTCCCTTGAGTAGCCGTTCTCCTCGAAGACATCGATCTGGGGCAGGCAGTTGAAGGCGATCTGGTGCGGATAGACCGATGATTGTGCCGGCCGGCCGTTGAGCAGTTCCACCACCTGTTTGCGCAACTCCTCGATCGATTTCTTGCCGGTGCCGGAGACCGCCTGGTAGGTGGAGACCACGATCCGCCTGATGGTGGCAAAGTCGTGGAGCGGCTTCAACGCCACCACCATCTGGATGGTAGAACAGTTGGGATTGGCGATGATCCCCTTTTTGACATACTGGGCAATGGCATGAGGGTTCACCTCCGGGACGACCAGGGGGACGTCCGGGTCCATCCGCCAGGCGCTGGAGTTGTCGATGCAGACCGCCCCCGCGGCCGCCGCCACGGGACAGAACTCCCTGGAGCGTTCGCCGCCGGCGGAAAAGAGGGCGATATCGATCCCCTCGAAGCTATTACGGGTCAACTCCTCCACCATGACCGGCTTGCCGGCATATTCCAGGACATCACCGGCACTGCGGCTGCTGGAGAGGAACCTGATCATTCCCACCGGGAATTTCCGCTCCTCAAGGCATTCGATCATCTGGCTGCCAACGGCGCCGGTGGCACCGACAACGGCAATATTCCACTGTTTTTTACCCATTGTGTACAATCTCCTCTCGTAACGACACAGAAAGCACCGGCAACCGGGAATGACGGTGCCGGCGAATGTAATACCCCCTACTGATACCGAAACCGGCCGGTAAAGACAAGGGAGAATTGGGTGCACCGCCTTCAGACAAGGCGGCACATCTCAGCTCACGTTGTGCATCAGCAGCGATATCCCCAACGCGAACATGATACAGGCGATCAGCGAATCCAGGACCCGCCACGCGCCGGCCCGGCTGAACAGCGGGCCGAGCAGCCGCGCCCCATAGCCAAGGGAAAAGAACCAGGCAAAGCTGGCGGCAGCGGCCCCGGACCCGAAGGCCCAGCGCCCCTCTGCACCGAACTGGTTGGCCAGCGACCCGAGCAGGATCACCATATCCAGGTAGACATGGGGGTTGAGAAAGGCCTCGTTTCATATCGCAGCCAGGTACAGACATCCAAACGCAAACAAGGCGCGAGGCCGAAGCCCCGCGCCTTGTGACACGATACATTACAGCTTTCCCTATTTCTCCATCAGGACGCGCAGCATCCTTCTGAGCGGCTCGGCCGCACCCCAGAGGAGCTGGTCGCCGCAGGTGAAGGCCTGGACGTACTGCGGACCCATCTTCATCTTGCGCACCCGGCCGACCGGCACGGTGAGAAGCCCCGAGACCGCGGCCGGGGTGAGACCGGCAAGGGTTTCGGCCTTGGTGTTGGGGATCAGCTTGACCCACTCGTTGTCGTTGGCGATGAGTCTCTCGATCTCCGCAATCGGCAGGTCCTTGTTCAGCTTGATGGTGATCGCCTGGCTGTGGCAGCGCATGGCACCGACCCGGACGCAGATGCCGTCCACCGGAATCGGGGTGGTCGTGCCGAGGATCTTGTTGGTCTCGGCAAACCCTTTCCACTCCTCGCGGCTCTGGCCGTCCTCGACCTCGCGGTCGATCCAGGGGAGCACGTTGCCGGCCAGCGGGAAGCCGCCGAACTCCTTCATCGGCATGGAACCGTCGCGCAGGGTTGCGGTCACCTTCTTGTCGATCTCCAGGATCGCTGAGCCGGGGTCCTTCAACTCCTCCGCAACCACCCCCTGCAGCACGCCCATCTGGGAGAGGAGCTCGCGCATGTTGGGTGCGCCGGCGCCGCTCGCCGCCTGGTAGGTCATGGACGACATCCACTCCACCAGACCGGAGCGGAACAGGCCGCCGAGCCCCATCAGCATCAGGCTGACCGTGCAGTTGCCGCCGATATAATCCTTCTGCCCCTTGGCCAGGGCCGCATCGATAACGTTGCGGTTGATCGGGTCGAGGATGATGACCGCGTTGTCCTCCATCCGCAGCGTTGAGGCCGCATCGATCCAATAGCCGTTCCAGCCCTGCTTGCGCAGCTCGGGGTGCACCGCCTTGGTGTAGTCGCCACCCTGGCAGGTGATGATGATGTCGAGCTTCTTCAGCTCCTCGATGTCATCCGCTTTTTTCAGGGTACCGCCACCCATCGGCGCAGGCTGGCCCGCCTGGGAGGTGGTGAAAAAGACCGGCTCGAAGCCGAGATCAAAGTCCTTCTCCTCCAGCATCCGCTGCATGAGGACCGAACCGACCATACCGCGCCAACCGACCATTCCGACTTTCATATACGAAATCCTTTCACAATCTCATGTAGTTAAAAGACATTCTTAAAGTTGTATTGACCTTAACCTCAACCTAAACACTGAATTATGGCATTGCCCATTTCTGTAGTATTCACCAGCTTCTCCCCAGGCCTGTTC
This sequence comes from Geobacter sp., assembly GCA_009684525.1. Lineage (NCBI taxonomy): Bacteria > Pseudomonadati > Thermodesulfobacteriota > Desulfuromonadia > Geobacterales > Geobacteraceae > Geobacter > Geobacter sp. The sequence continues at coordinate 1,055,763 of WKKR01000002.1, read as the reverse complement.
TGGTAAATATCACGGGTGCGGTACCCCTGGTCGAGCACCCTGGCCACGGCCGTGTCGATGGCGTCCGCCGCGTCGACCATGCCGAAGGAGAACTTGAGCATCATCCCCATGGAAAGGATCTGGGCGATGGGGTTGGCGATCCCCTGGCCGGCGATGTCGGGTGCAGAGCCGCCGGAGGGCTCGTACATGCCGAAGGTCCCCTCGGCCAGCGACGCCGACGGCAGCATCCCCAGCGACCCGGTCAGCATGGCCGCCTCATCGGAAAGGATGTCGCCGAACATGTTCTCGCAGAGCAGCACGTCGAACTGCTTGGGCCAGCGGACCAGCTGCATGGCGGCATTGTCCACGTACATGTGGGAGAGCTCCACATCCGGGTATTCCTTGGCTATGCCGGTGACCACATCGCGCCAGAGCACCGAAGAGGAGAGGACATTGGCCTTGTCGATGGAACAGATCTTTTTCCCCCGCTTGCGAGCGGCCTGGAAGGCGACATGGGTAATCCGCTCGATCTCAGGCACCGAGTAGCGCATGGTGTCGAAGCCGATCCGGTCGCGCCCCTGGCCGTCGATCCCCTTGGGCTCGGCGAAATAGATGCCACCGGTCAGCTCGCGGACGACCAGCACGTTGAAGCCGCCGGCAATGACCTCTTCCTTCAGCGACGACGCCCCGGTGAGGGACGGAAAGATGATGGCAGGCCTCAAGTTGGCGTAGAGGCCGAAGATCTTTCTGAGCGGCAGCAGCGCGCCCCGCTCCGGCTGCTCGTCCGGCGGCAGGGTCTCCCACTTGGGGCCCCCCACGGAACCGAACAGGATGGCGTCCGCGGCCTTGCAGATGGCCACGGTGGTGTCGGGAAGCGCCTTCCCTTCGTTATCGATGCCGGCGCCACCCACATTGGCATGAGTCCGCTCGAACGTAACTTCATACTTCTTTTCCACGGCGTCCAGCACCCTGAGCGCCTCCGCCATCACTTCCGGCCCTATCCCGTCTCCCGGCAGAACCGCTATCTTGTATGTCTTGGCCATCCCATCCCCCCGTCTTCAGATCACTAGAAAATTGAACGATTTTACGGGCTCCCGTCAGCCCTTGTCAATGGAAAAAACAGCGTTTCGCTTCTTCTTCCGCCGCACCCATGGGGAGATCGCAGCCCCCGACTCAGGGCTTTACCACCAGTCCGGCCTTCATCAGGCTCTCGGCGATGGTGAACATATTGGTGACGGCCCCTGCCCTGAGCTTCTCCTTGCAGTGGAAGAAATCGAGGCAGACCCCGCAGGAGAAGACCTCGACCCCGCGGTTGCCAAGCCGCTCCAGGGCGTCGAGCACCTCGGACCCCTCGCTGGTCAGCAGCACCCCGCTATTGACGAAGAAGATCCGGTCGGGAAGCACGTCCAGATCGAGCAGGGTGATGATGAAATTCTTCATCAGGAGCCGGCCCAGTTCGTCCGCCCCCTCCCCCATCCGGTCGGACGAAACGAGCATCACGGTCGGGCCGCTCTTCGCCCCCTTCTCCTCCTCGACCTGTGGCGCCCTTTCACCCGAGCCGATGGTCAATGCATAGCCGCCGTCCACCGGCTCCTCAGCCACCGCGTAGCCACGGTTGACGGCAAAGCGGGTCACATTCTCCCGCGGCGGACCTGCATCGAGCAGTACCCGCACCATTTCGCCGGCAGCTTCCTCCAGAGCCCGTTTCACGCTCACCACCGGCAGCGGACAGGCCATGTTGCGACAATCCAGGGTTTTCATCGGTCACTCCTCCAGGTGTAATATGCAGAGATTCATGTTTCGGTCGGTTCCACGGCCACGTAGGTATCGCCCTGCTTGACGAATATCTCCACCGGCGCCAGGGAGGCATCGACCAGGGCCCGTTCCACCGCTTCGCGGTCACCCGGTGCATAGCGCAGTGCCAGCCCGCAATCCGAGGAAAGGACCCGGGGAGCCGGGATCAGCAGCACGGCAAACCGCAGCCCCTTCAATAGTTTCTCGGCCTTCATCACCCGGTGAATGGAGTGGAACACGGCCACGTAATCGCCATCGGCAACCATTCGCTTACCTCCTCACCGGCCCGGCAGCCGAACCCGGCCAAAGACAGAGGCACTCATGAACCTGGTTCATTGACAAACCCCGCAGAAACAGCATACTATGCCGGAAGAGGTCGACATGAATCCCCTGTACAAACTGCTGGGTGTGACGGTCCTGGCGCTGCTCATCAACCTGCCCTTCGGCTATCTCCGTCAAAACTGCGAGAAATTCACCTTTGCCTGGTATTTCTATGTTCATATCTCCATACCTATCATAATTTATCTGCGGGTCAAAGCAGGTTTCAGCTGGCACTTCATCCCGATCACCCTTGGCAGCGCCTTTGTCGGCCAGTTCCTGGGAGGGACCATCAACAAGAGGATGAAACGGAGTGGCTAGGGGCCGGAAGCGGAAAGGTCGCCCCACCCCGGTCGGCGAGCTGCTCGCGTCGGCCCTCCAGGGGACGCCCGCAGCGCAGCGGCTCCGGGAAGCGGAGATCTGGCGGATCTGGGACGAGGCAGTCGGCCCGCAGATCGCCTCCCGTGCCCAACCGGCGGCCATCCGCAACGGGATCCTCACCGTCACCGTTGCCAGCGCCCCCTGGCTCCAGCAGCTCAATTTCCTCAAGGCCGACCTGCGCGGCAAGCTGAACGCCCTCTTGGGTGAACCGCTGGTCCAGGATATCTACCTGAAGAGCGGCAATCCTGCCCGTCCGGACGCACAGGCCACGCCCCGGCGCCGGCGCAGACAGCGCCGTCTCACCCCGGAAGAAACGGCCCAGATCGACCGGGCCACTGCCGAATTGAGCGATCCCGTCGTCCGCAAGGCACTGGCAACGCTTTTCACTCGCCACCTGGCCAGCGAACCGGCAGGAGACGAATAGCCGCCCCTCCAGTCCTCCAGTCCTCCAGTCCTCCAGTCCTCCAGTCCTCCAGTCCTCCGCCTTTTACCCCCCCAGGATCTCCTCCGCCTCAGCCCCATAGCCGCCATCGTCTCCGTAGATAATGAGTGGCGGTTCCACCGTCAGCTCTCCTTTTCGCCCCTTGACCAGTTCGACAAGAAACATCCGCGCCTCGGCGGCAAGGGTGCCGTGCACCATCCGGAGCCGTGCGGGCGCCAGCTTCAGCTCCCGGCTGGCAGCCATGAATTCGCCCAGCCGCGACGGGTGGTAGATGAAGCAGATGCTGCCGCCGGGCCGCACCAGGTACTTGGCCGCGGAGAGGAAATCGGCGAGACCTGCCGTGGATTCATGGCGGGCCAGGTCGCGGCCGGGACGGGGGCTCACCCGGCCGGTGCCGGGGCGGCGGTAGGGGGGGTTCGACACCACCAGGTCGAAGGAAGAGACGGGAAACCGGCGGCGCAGTTGCAGAATGTCGTCGGCAACGATGTCAACGCGCCCTTCGAGGCTGTTCAGCACCACGTTCCGCGCCGCCAGTGCAGCCATCGGCTGCTGGCTCTCCACCCCGACCGCCCGGCCGATGCCGTAGCGGCGGGCCAGGACCAGCGGCATCACCCCGCAGCCGGCCCCCAGGTCAATGGCGGTCTCCCCAGCGCATTTCGCGGCAAAGGCGCACAAAAGCAGCGGGTCGAGGGAAAAGCGGTAGCCGTCGCGGGGCTGGATCAGCCGGAGCCCGTAGCGCCGCAGCTCGTCGATGGTCTCCTCACCCTTCACCCAGCCTCCGCTGCACAATCATGCGACGCAGTTCCCAGCCGAGAAACGCAATGAATACGGCAAAGGAGGAGAGGGTCAGGTACTTGCCGACCTTGAACGGCCAGGGGTCGAAGAGGAACTCCAGCCGATGGTCGCCGGGCGGCAGGTAGACCCCGCGCAGGACATGGTCCACCGGGACGATCTCTACCTGTTGCCCGTTATCGGTTGCCTTCCAGCCGTGATAGTACTTTTCACCCAGCACCAGCAAGGCCGAAGCACCATTCGAAACGGTCAGCGTTATGTGGTCTCCCGCATAGCCCGTCAACTGGACCGTTCCGGGCGAGAACTGCATGGCCTGGGCAGGTGGCGGCATCGGCAGCGAAGGGGGAGATTCGACGAGCGCCATCCGTCGCGGGTCAAAGACCGGGCTCTGCATCATCGCCAGGAGCTGGTTCGGATCGGCAACCTCCACGACGGACGGGACGAGCCATGCCTTCGGCAGGACGTTCCGGTTTTCGAGGACCACCTGCCTGCCATCGGGGGACTGGTAGACCGGTACGAACCGTTCACCTAATGCCCCTTTTTCAGCCTGGTACTTGGCCGGGTCGTAGATGAGATATTTCAGGTTGATCAGGTCCGGCATGGCCGAGTTGAAGGCGAATGCGTCGAGGAACTCCTGCCAGCGCCGCTGCTGAACAGCATTTGACGTGAACATCACCGGGATCTTGTTGCTGACGAACTGCATCGGGTCGGAACCATCCATCGGCAGCACCCGGTATTCCTTCGGTATCGAGGAGAGAAATTCGATGACCGGGGTGCGAACGCCGCGGACATGTTCGGGGACCTTGATCGTGAACATGAACTTGTCGTCAACCCGCCAGACATCCATGAGAAAGAGCCCTGCCAGGACCAAAAGCAGTATCCTCGCGGACAGCAGGCCCCGGTAGAAGGCAGCGATCGCGGCGCAGCAGAGGAGTGCGACTCCAGCCGCAATGCCGGTTTCCATGACCAGGTTATCCCAGCGTTGCGCAACGAGAAAGTCCCCCTGCTCGAAACGGGTCGGCTGTGCCAGAAGCTCCCTGAACATGGCAATCCAGTGTGACCTGCCGATCGCTTCTGCGGCAACCAGGGCGAGCAACAGAAGAGGTACGGCGGCAATCCCCCACACATATCGCCGGAATGCGGGCGTTCTGCGCAAGTCGGGATCGCGCAGGCAGTCCAGGGCTCGTGCCGCCAGAACCCCCAGCCCCATCACGCTGGCAAACAGCATCATTTTTGGCACACGGAACCGGTTGATCCCCGGGAAATAGTCGAAGAGGAAATTATAGACAGGGGTGTACTTTCCCATGGAAAAGACGATACCCCCGACAACCGCAACCAGCGCAATCCAGGTGTAGCGGTCGCGGCGAAAGAGCAGGGGCAGGGGGAGCAGCAGCCAGGGAAGCAGCCCCATATAACTCACGGTCTGGGTGAAATTCATCCGCCCCCAGTAATAGGCACGGATATTGGTGGGGTTTTCTCCCCCTTCCTGGCGTGAAAGACCGAAAAGACCGGGGATGGCGAAGGCTGCCACCTCTTCGGGGGGCAGCGACCATGACATCGCCTCATCCCTTTCGAGCCCACCCTTCCCTGCATTGGCTCCACTGTAAGCACCCCGGTTGGTATCCTTGGACCAGTTGGCCAGCGGGAACAGGGCAATGGAAACCGTTGTCAGAAAGAAGACCAGTGTCAGCAGGTTCAGGCCCAGCAGGCGGGTCAGCGCACCAGGGGTCTCCTCTTTGCGACGAAGCTGGGCAACGAGGCGGATCAGCGCATAAACGGCGATAGCAAGACAGGTGTAATAGGCGATCTGCCAGTGCGTGTTGAAGAACTGGAAGGCCAGGGTAAAGCCGGTCATGAGGAAAAAGAAGGCACGCCGGGTCCGGAAGCCCTTTTCAAAGAAATAGAATGCCCAGGGCGCATAGGAAATCGTGGCAATCTTCATCACATGACCGGCATTGATCAGTGACGCGTTCTCCGGGGCCACGGCAAAGACAAGCCCCCCCAGAAAAGCGGCCGCACGGCTGGTCCCGATCAGTCGGCAATACGCATAGATGCCGGCGGCACCGAAAAAGAGATGCAGCACGATGCACCAGCTGACACTCATCGGAGGCGGCACCAGCGCAAACAGGAGCTTCAGGTGCAGGAGGAACTGCTGCGAAGCCCCTCCCCCCTCGGCAGTCTGCCCGCTGTTGGTGTAGATGTCCCATCCCGCCGAGGAAAGGTCGATGGAGAGGGCCTTGGCCAGCCCGCCATTGTAGATGTCGACAACACCCCAGTAGAACTCGTTGATGATGTCGGGAGCACGGATGACCTTGTCGGTGAACAGGATCGGCGCAAAGAAGAGAATCAGGAGGACCAGCAGTGCGACAACGGCAAGCAGGTCCTTTTTCCGCTCATTCATGAAAAATCTCCAGACTCGTCGATCCCGGCGTTACCGGAGCCAGCCGCACCAGGATGCACACCCGCACGTATCGGCATCGATCTACCTTTCATCGCAATGACTGACATAGAAGTCGGCAAGCCTGGCCGCATGATCCTTCCAGGCAAAGTGCTCCAGCAGGTAACGCCGGCCGGCAGCACCGAGTTCGGTGCTCCGGGCAGGGTCAAGAAGCAGGGAGACCGCAGCATCGGCCATCTCCCGCCAGTCGTCCGGTTCACAGACGATCCCCGAAACACCCGGTTTTATGTATTCTGCCAGCTGCCCTACCCGGTCGGCAACCACTGCTACCCCGGTCCGCAACAGCTCCGTCAGCTTGGCGGGACACTTGGAACGGTTGATCAGGGTATCGGCAAAGGGGTAGAGGGCCACATCCCCGGCAGCCAGGTACGAAGGGATGTCAGCCGGCTCGATCCATCCCGCCATGACCAGGGCATCGGCAAATCCCATGACATCGCCCACCTCCCTGAGCCTCTCCTCTTCATTGTTGCGCCCCTTGCCCGCGACCAGGAAACGGACACCCGGCACCCGCCGGCAGATATCGGCAAAAAGGAAATGGAGCTTTTCCTGGCTGAACTCGAAGAACCGGGTATAGAGGAGCAGAACAGGCGCATCGGCAGGGATGCCCAGCCGCTGACGAACGGCCTGCCCGTCCCCTCGAGGAACCTCCTCCACGCAGTTCGGCAGGTAGAGCACCCGCTCGGGCTGGATCCCCATCCCCCACGCCTTTGCCTGCAGCGCCCGGCTTGCCACCGAAACCGCGCGGGCCTGCCGGGGTATCCAATCCTCCTGAAACTGGAAGAGCGCCTTTTCCGCAGGGGAATAGGGGTGCAGATCGTTCATGCCGCCGCGCCCTTCCCAATCATCCATGTCGACACAGAGATGCGGCTGGCGCAGCCCCAGGCGACGGGACAGAACGAGCCCCATGGCTGCAAGGCCGCCATATCCCTTGGGCTTGAAGAGATGCACCAGGTCGGGCCCATCAGCCAGTGCTGCCCGGTACATCCGCCAGGCGAGTGTCGGCGCGGTTGCGATGCGCCGCGCCCCCCCCAGCGCGATGTTCCTGACCGTCACGCCCCTGACCGTCTCCACCTCTCCGGAATCCTCGGGATTGGTGTAGGGAGGGGCGACAATGGTCACCCGGTGGCCGAGACGCTGCAGCTCGTCGGCCAGGGGGAGCATCCGGGCGATCAGGGTCCCTTTGGGACGAATGCCGAATGGTGCCAGAAAGACGATCTTCACTCGTTACGCCTCCCGCCCGGCAAGCTCGTGGTACAGCGCATAGTAGTCTTTGATCCGGTTGGCGATGTCGAACCGCTGCCGCGCCAGCTCCCGCCCGGCACTTCCCATCTGCTGCCGCAGCGCAGAGTCGGCCAGCAGGACGTCGATCCGCTCCGCCAGGGCCGGAGAATCGCCCGGCTGCACCAGATAGCCGCAGACCCCGTCGTCCACCACCTCCCGCATCCCTTCCAGGTCGTGGGCGATCACCGGCAGGCCGGCAGCCATTGCCTCGACCAGCACCAAGCCGAACGACTCGCGCCGCGAAGTATGCACCAGAACCGCGCTTTCGGCAAGTACGCCGCCGACATCGTCGGTGGGGGGATGAAAATAGACCCGGCCGGCCAGCTCCGGCTCCCTGGCCCGCTCCCTGAGCCCCTCTGCATATCCCTTGGCCGACAGGCCGACATTGCCGTAGAAGTGGAGTTCCGCCTGCTGCCGCACCAGGGCAAAAGCCTCCAGCAGCAGGTCCTGCCCCTTGCCGGCATTGATGCTGCCGATCATGACCACCCGCGGCACACCAGCGGCACGCCGCTCCGGGAGAGGATCGGGAATGGCGACGGCGTTCAGGAGCAGACGCCGCTGTCGAGCTGCCACGTCGGCATAGTGGTCGGCGCAGGTCTGCGAACAGAAGGCGACGCAGTCGGCCCGGCCGATGACGGCGCGCAGGAGCGGACCGATCCGTGCCGCCAGCTCGTGGAGGTGAAAGACCGTCCGCGCCCCGGCCAGGCTCACCGCAAGGGCGGCCGGCACCAGCTTCGTGCTGTTCAGGTGGACCAGGTCCGCCTGCCGCGCATACCCGATGAGGCGCGGAATGATGAGAAAGCGCTTGAACCGCCAGAAAAAAGGGGTCTGGTCACCGCCGGTATGCACCGTCACCCCCTGCTGGCGCAGCTCCGCAGCGCAGGGGCCGTCGAAGGGGAAGAGGACCACCGGCTCCACCCGGCTCCTGTCGAGGGCGGCAATGACCCGGAGCATGACCGACTGCACCCCGCCGCGGCGGGCATCGTGAATCATATAGAGTACCTTGAGCGGATGACGGGTCATTCGTTCCCCAATTCTATGCTGCTTGGCCATGGTCGTCCCGGCCAGTAACGGAGATTTATCCTCAACCGGTTGCACAGGCCGAGGATCAGCCCGGCCGGGAAAAAGCGCCCGGAACGTATGAGCCCGCAGGTCATGCGGCTGCGGTCGAACTGCGCAGCGCAGTTCTGCTTCAGTGCTGTCTTGAAGCAGGTCCTCCGCCGGTAACGGTCATACTCGTCGCGAAGCCCTGGATCGTCGATCCGTGCGGCATACGCATCGAGGACTGCCAGCAGGTCGGGTAACTCCAGGTTGCGGCGCAGCTCCCTCTCGCTCCCCTGCCCTTCGTGAATCCTATACCGGACAAGGGGACGGGGAATAACCGCCACCCGATGCACGGCTGCTATCCTGAGCCACATCTCGTAATCGCCTGCAGAGCCGAAAGAGCCGCTCGTGTCGAATCCGCCCAGGTCCAGGTAGAGCTGTCTGCGAACCATGACGGACGGCGTGACCAGGACGATCCGGTCGCCGCCGTTGCCGAGAATGGCCCGAAACAGCTCGGGAAACCGGTATGATTCCGCCAGCACGACCCCTTTGGGAAGCGTTACAGGATACTGTTCCCTGCCCGAGCCGTCAATGACTGTCGCCAGCGTCCCGACCAGGCCGACTTTCGGGCTGCGTTCGAGCAGCCCCACGGACTCGGCCACGATGCCGGGATCGTAGAGATCGTCGGCATGATAGATGGCCAGGTAGTCGCCGCGTGCAGACTCTATCAGCCTGTTCCAGTTGGCAAAAGGCCCGCGGTTGCAGTCGCCGGTAAGTAGCCTCCAGCCGTGGCGCTCGGCAAAGGGCCGGGCAATGGCCAGGGTTTCGTCAGTCGAGGCATTGTCGCTGACGATTACCTCGCAGCTGGGCCATGTCTGCGCAGCGATACTCTCCAGGGTTGCCTGGAGGAACCGGGCGCTGTTGAACGTGGGGATGCCGATGGAAACCAGTGGCAGGCTCCGTTTCATCGAGGCCCCCCCCTTTGCAGCAACCCGGAAAGCGGCCTCGGCAGCAGACCTCCCAGAAGGGTCTTCATTTCGGGGGAGAAGCGATGCCACGAAACCGCCAGATAGGCCAGGATCAGCGCGAAATCGGCGAGCAGGCGCAGGACGGTTCCGGGGATGAACCGTTCGGCCAGCAGAACCCCCGCTACTGCCGGGAGCAGATGCATGCATAGCTGAGCCGCCAGCGGCCGCCATTCGAGACGGATTGTCCCCTCCGTGCGTTTGCCTATTTCACGGGGGATGAGCCAGAAGACCGTGCAGAGGGACGCCAGGAAGGTGCCGAGGGCAACGCCGCCCATTCCGAGCACCCGAATGAGGAGGAGCGAGAGGGCAAGGTTGACACCCGCCTCCAGCCAGGAAATCAGCGGCAGATTCCGAACGAGGTTCAGGCTGGTCAACAAGGCGGCATGAGCCCCCACCAGGGAGAGAAGATAGCCGTAGCCTCCGAGGGCACAGACAACCAGCGGTCCGGCATAGGCCGCATGCCCGGCCCAGAGGTCAATGACCGTTTCGGCACAGGCAAGCGAACCGAGCCAGACCAGGCCGCCCAGCACTGAAGAAACCTGGGCGATCTGGTTCCAGGTGCCGTTGATCCAGGATCTGTCTCCTTCGGCCCAGGCCCGCCCATAGTGGGGGGAAATGGCCGGGTTGATGGCGGTGAAGAGAATGAAGGTCATGGTGATCAGCTTGAAGGTCACCTGATAGGGGGTGACGGCTCCGACCCCGAGGAAATGGCTGATCACCAGGTTGTCGGTCTGCCAGACCACCAGGGATGCCAATCCCACCACAAAGAGACGGCCGCCGGAAGCAAGGATCGACCTGCCGGCATATTCCGGATCGCGGGTGGCATCAAGCAGCGGCTGGAGACCCTGAACGAGCAGCTGCCTGGTTTCCCGGTAGCCGAACAGAAAGTGCAGTGCACCGGCCAGGCTGCAGAGCAGAACCAGGGCCCCGCGGGCCAGCGCATACTCGGCCAGGTTCCCTTTGAACAGGATGACCCAGGCCAGGGCAAGGACATAACTGTTGGTGCTGATGGTGTTGTAGAACCGCTCCACATGGACCTTCCGGATCGCAATGAAGCCGGCCAGGAAAGGGGCGAAAAAGAGGTTTGCCAGAAAGAGCACCGCGGTCCAGAAGGCCGCCTGCCGCACTTCATCGGTTATCGCCGGGGGGATCCTGCCCAGTAGAGCCACCCACCCGGAAATGCCGGAGAGGCCGAGGAAGAGCAGCAGCACGGCCGTACTGATCATGCCGAGAAGGAGAAACGAACGGAAGACAATGGCCAGCTGCTGGCGCCGGTCGGCGCTTTTCGCCCCCAGGATCGCACAGGCCGAAGGGATGCCGAAGTTGGTCACCGACAGATAGTTGACAAAGGTCATCACCAGGGCCAGCGCACCGTAACGGTCGGTACCGAAATAGCCGAGGGTCACCGGCACCGCAACCACCGACAGCAGGTTGGTGATCAGGATGTTCAGATACCCCGACGAGGTGCCGAGGAGAATCCCTTTCCGGCGTTCACTCCCCATGGGCACCCCTCGCTCCCTGCAGTGCCCTGCTGCAGGCCCGTGCCCCCCTGAACAGCCATCCCGGCAGGAGCAGCAACGGAAGATCGATCAGCCAGAAGGAGGGAAAGGCGCGGTAGAGTTCCACGAATTCCCGCACCAGGGAAGCATCCACCCGCAGCCCCTTGGCCTTGGCCAGCGGAATGTTTTTCAGATACCCTCCCTTGATGGTCAGGTAGGCTGCCCGGACAATGGCCGGGTCATAGCCGAGGGACGGCATCTCCCGGTAGATCCGCACCAGGTTGAGACCGGTCCTGAGGAAACTGCCGGTCCCTCCCCAACGGCCGATTCCGAACCCCTCCTCAAGCACCAGTTGGGCGACCATCTCCTCGCAGATGACATAGGACGGAAAGCGGGCAAGCGCCTGCACCAGAAATCCGATATGCAGCCAGCCGCTGCCAATGTACTGCCGGAGATCAACCTCCTGCCACGCGCTTCTGCGAAAGATGTTCGAGGAGACCAGTCCGCTCTTGAAACGGCTCTTCCTGAAGAAATCCGATCCGTCGAGGCACAGGCCCGAATCCGTGGTGTTGAGACGGATCGGGTGCCGGGAATCGGCAAAAATGGCAGCCACTGCAGGATGAGCCCGGATCACCTGCAGGACCTTCTCCACTGCCCCAGTTCGACAGATGAGGTCATCGTCGCCGATCAGCCAGACGAAATCGCCCCGAGCCCGCTGCAGGCACAGCTCGACGTTACGATCGAACCCAACATTGGTCTCATTGCTGATCAAACGGATCTGCGGGTGACTGCCGGCGATCTTCCTGACGATCTCTGCAGTCCCGTCGGTCGATGCGTTGTCGCAGACCAGCAGTTCGACCTCGGCCTGCAGTTCCGGCACTATGCTGGCAATGCAGCGGGAGATGGTCCGCCCCCCGTTGTAGGTCGGGATGGCAATGGTCAGGAGCAAATCGTCACCCATGCACAATCCCCGTAAGTAGCGTCTCGGCAAAGCAGTCACATGAAAACGGCCATGCGCGCCTGCTGGTCAGAAAATCCTCAATGGCATCGAGATAGCCGAGATACCGTTCGTCCGTCATCTCCGTCAAATAGGCATAAAGGGAAGGATAATCGTCAAACCGGCGCAGGTCGATGAAACATTCCGTCGGAATGTGCGCCGCCACGTTGTCCGCTCCCCGGTAAACCGGAACGGTGCCGGCAAAGAAGGCATCGAACAGCTTCTCGGTTATATAACCCGGCACATCGCTGATGTTTTCATAACAGAGTGCAAAGCGGTACAACCCCATGACATCCCGCTTGCGTTCAACTACCCCCTGCCACGACGGGAACAGCGGCTTCCCCAGTCTCCTGAGCCGGCTGCAGCGACTGGCGAGGGCGCGGGGGAACCCTGCCCCGATTGTGCCGATATCCCAGCCGATCCCGTAAAGGTCGAAATCGGTCGGATGGTTCCGCTCAAACCAGTGGATGGCGGTCAGGCGCTCGGTGTAGAGTTCCTGTGGATGCGACGATCGCTTGTTACCCGCTATGGTCAGACAGAGCCTCTTCTTACAAGCGAGGTCGTGCGGCACCCTGTCGGGGAGATCGAAGGCGTAGTTGATCTTGAGATAGCGGCTGCCGTCCACCAGGGAATCATCATAGGTAAAGATAGATCTGAACCGTTCATGGCAGGCAACGTGGCGACTGTGGGGAGACGCCAACGGGCTTTCGAGCACCAGGAGATAGAGCGGCCTGCCACTCTCGATGGCATGCCGAAATGCTTTGTCATTCCGGGCAGGCATGTCGATGAATACGTAGGCGTCTATCTGACCGGGCTCCAGTACTGCCGTTGTGGCAACGGTGATCCCCTGCTGCGCGGCCTTCTCCCTCAATACGCCGAACGGCACCAGCAGGTCGTCGCCGATGGGCGCCTGACGGGCCTCGAACAATCGGTTGTCCCGGTTGAGCTCTTCATAGAGATTATGGAAGGCGATGGTGGAAACGGCCATGGTCAGAATCTGCGGAATACGCAGTCGAACTGGGCGAGCTTCCAGGGACCACGTCCGGCATGGGCGACGTCGTAAATCTCGGCAGGAGCGAATCCATACTCGTGAAGGAGTTGAAAGAGCCTGAGATACTCGGCATCTTCACGACGTTGACGGACAAAGGATATCTCCATAATCACCGCATCGACCAAATTCGAGAAGGTATCTCTCCCCCCCCGCAGGACCTGCAGTTCCACCCCTTCCACATCGATCTTGACGAGGTCGATATGTTCGATCCGTTCTCGAGCCATAAAATCGTCCAGACGCATCAAAGGGATCTGCTCTGAGCCAACCGTTGCAATGTGTGGGTTCAAACGCAGATACTCCTCACCGGGCGGTACCATCGAATTGGCTCCATGCGAAGTGGCAACGTGAAGCGTCCCCACGGTTTCCTCATCGAAAAAACCGAGCCGGTGGGGGCGAAAGCGATCACTCAGGCCAGCCCGGGCAACATTCGCCACCAGCCTCTCATAGGTCTCGCTGCACGGTTCAAACGCATGAACAGTGGCCTGGGGAAAGTAATGCAACATATAGCAGCTGACATCTCCCACATTTGCACCGATGTCAAAGACCATCTTGAGGTTACGTTCCATGCGGGCCAATATCGGGCCAATACCGGGGCGGCCGGGCTGCAGCAGATCAAGGAGAGTCTTGCGCCACCCGTAGGGGATCAGCCCTTTGAGTGCGGCGGCACTTACACTCATTCAGGCACCTCTCCCTCGTCCACCAGGTCGATCAGCATGGCTTCGGCCAGTTCCTTGCGGTCGAGGTGAGGCGACATGTCCTCGATGGGGCGGTTCACCACCAGTTTCGGATTGACGCAGGAGTTCTGCTCCAGCTTCACCTCAACAAAGGCGGGGCCGTCCAGGGCCAGGGCCTCGTCGAGCACCGCGGCAGCCCCCTCCAGGGAGTCGATGGAAAAGGCGGGCAGGCCGTAGGCCCCGGCCACCTTCACCAGGTCGGGACAACCGTAGCCGATCACCGTGGACTGGCGCCGTCCGCCGAAGTACATGTCCTGGAACTGACGGACCATGCCGAGACAGTTGTTGTTGAGGACGATCACCTTCACCGGCAGACGGTGCGAAACGATCACCTCCAGGTCCTGGATGTTGACCTGGATACCGCCGTCGCCGGCAATGGCGATGGCGCGGCCGCCTGTGGCCTTGGCCGCGCCGAGTGCGGCGGGCAGGGCAAAGCCCATGGCCCCCATCCCCCCGGAGATGAGCATCCGCTGCCCTTTCTTGAGCCGGAACGACTGGCCAGCCCACATCTGGTTCTGGCCGACGTCGAGGCAGATCGCATCCCCTTCGCCCGAGCGGTCGGCAAGGATTTCCATGAAACGGTTCGGGTCGATGCCGGGGAACTCCGCCGGGTCGGCAAGGGTTGGGTACTGTTCGCGGTAGCGGTTGATGACCCCGTACCACGCCGTCAGGTCGGTCCGGGCAGCTGCAGCCGTTTCCCGGTTGAGCGCATCGAGAAACGCGCGGACATCGGCGCGGATGGCCAGGTCGACCCGCACCTTGGCATTCAGCTCGTGGGGGTCGATGTCCACGTGGACCCTGGTGGCGGCACGGGCAAAGGTATCCGGACGGGTGCCGGTCTGGCGGCTGTCCAGCCGCGCCCCCAGGATCAGCAGCAGGTCGCTGTTGGCCAGGGTCATGTTGCTGTAGCGGTTGCCGTAGGCGCCGATCATGCCGAAAAAGGCGGGGCTGTCATGGGGTATGACGTCCAGGCCGAGCAGGGTGCTGACCACCGGGATGCCGGTACGCTCCACCAGCGCCTGCAGCGCCTCTGCTCCCCCGGCGGTCCTCACACCGCCGCCGGCAAGGATCACCGGCCGCTTCGCCTGGCCGATCAGCCCGGCTACCTGCCGCACCTGGACAGGATCGACGGCAGGAACGGTCGCGAGCGCCGCATGTTCTTCGCTGCCCAGGAAACCGGGCAGGTCAGCGGGATCGATCTGGGCCCGCTGGATGTTCATCGGGATGTCGAGCAGCACCGGGCCGGGCCGGCCGCTTCGGGCAAGCCAGATCGCCTTTTCCAGGTGGTAGCGGATCGACTCCGGCTCGGTCACCAGCACCGCATACTTGGTGAGCGGCGTAACGACACTGACAATATCGGTCTCCTGGAAACCGATCTGCCGGACCGGGCGGTCGAACTTGTACTCGTAGGTATTGACCTGGCCGGTGATGAAGAGACAGGGGACCGAATCGAACCAGCAGCTGCCGATGCCGGTGACCATGTTCAGTGCGCCGGGGCCGCTGGTGGCCATGGCCACCCCGAGCCGGCCGTTGATGCGGGCATAGGCCTCGGCGGCAAAGGCGCCGGTCTGTTCGTGGTGCACCGAAACGCACGCCATGTCGGAGCGATGATAGATGGAATCGATCAGGTGCGTGATGGCACCGCCGATGAATTCGAAGACATGGGCCACACCCTCTTTGGCGATGCATTCGATGACGTAATCGGATAGTTTCATTATTTCCTCCGGTAGAGATGCAGATGCTGGCTCAGCCACGCCACAGTCCTGGCAAGCCCTTCGTGCAGGGGTACCTGCGGTTCCCAACCGAGCTGGTCACGAGCCCTGGCAATATCGGCAACCCAGTGGGTCGGCTCCGGCCGTGCTGCTGCACGCTCGCCCCAGAGCGATCTGATTCCGGTGCCGGCAAGTTGTTCCAGCTCTGCAACCACCTCGCCGATGGAGCTCTGACGGCCGCTCCCCACGTTGTAGATACCGGCAGCCGGTTGGGCTCTCCCCTCGACAAGCATCATGTAGCAGTCGAGCACATCGTCGATATAGACATAGTCGCGAACCGAATCGGGAGAGGCAAGGTGTGGCGGTTCACCGGTCAGCAGGGCAGCCGCGGCATAGGGAATCAGCCGTCGGGGATCGTCCCAGGGCCCATAGGGAGAAAACAGACGGAGCGTAACCACCGGCACGCCTCTCGTTGCGGCCTCCGACTGGCAGAAGAGCGTGGCTGCAAGCTTGGTCACGCCGTAGTCCCCCACCGGTTCGGGCAGGGTGTCCTCCCGCAGGGGGTGATTCTTCGGCCCGTATTCGGAAGAGCTGCCGGTGTTGATAATCAGCCTGACGCCACTCTTTTCACAGCTTCGCACCAGGTTCATGGTACCCAGCAGGTTTGCCTCGACGATATCCCGGCTTTCCTGCTGGGTGGCGAACCCTCCATAGGTGGCCAGATGGCATACTACTTCGGGTTCGATGGCCGCAACGCACGATGCCACCATGGCAGCGTCCCGAAGGTCGCAGCCATGCTCGGTCAGGCGTCCGGCAAGGTCGGCTATCCGCCAGCGGTTGGAGTCGTGACGGGTCATGATGTGGAGATCATACCCCGTCTCCACCAGACGGCGCGTCAGGCAGGCCCCGACAAAACCGGTAGCTCCGGTTATCAGCACCCTCATCGAGCGCAGAACTCGCGGATCTGCTGTACCATGAACTCCAGCATCTCCTCGCTCATCCCCGGATAGACCCCGATCCAGAAGGTATCGCGCATGATCCGGTCGGTAACCGGAAGACCGGAAGACCGGAGGGTCGGAAGATCGGCGGCAGGCGTGTTCGGGACGACCCGGTAGCCTTTGCCGCTCTGCCGCATCTCGTCAAAGCAGGGGTGCTTGATCAGGTTGCCGGCAAAGAGCATCCGTGTCTGGATACCCTTGCGCTCCAGGTGGGCGACGATCTGGTCGCGGGAAAATCCCGCTTCCTCGCGCACCGTGAGCAGGAATCCGAACCAGGAGGGGTCGCTGTCCGCTGTTGGCTCGGGGAGGACGAAGCGCTCTTCGAGACCAGCCAGCCCGTTGCGCAGCGTTCGCCAGTTCCGTCTGCGCGCCTCGACAAAGCCGGGGAGCTTTTCCAGCTGGGCGCATCCCACGGCCGCCTGCATGTCGGTCACCTTCAGGTTGTAGCCGAAATGGGAGTAGACGTACTTGTGGTCGTAGCCGGCCGGCAGCTCGCCGAACTGCTGGCCGAAGCGGTTGCCGCAGGTATTGTCGCGGCCGGACGGACACCAGCAGTCGCGGCCCCAGTCACGAAAGGACTCCACCAGTCGCTTCAGGGTGGTGTCGTCGGAGTAGACCGCCCCCCCCTCCCCCATGGTCATGTGGTGCGGAGGGTAGAAACTGGAGGTCCCCAGGTGGCCGATACTGCCGGTGAGGCGCCAGGTGCCGTTCAGGCAGTAGCGTGAGCCGAGGGCGTCGCAGTTGTCCTCGATCAGCCAGAGGTCGTGACGGTCGCAGAACGCCTTGACCGTTGCCAGGTCAAAGGGGTTGCCCAGGGTATGGGCCACCATCACCGCCCTGGTCCGCGGCGACACCGCCGCCTCCAGCTGCGTCGTGTCGATGTTGTAGGTGGGGAGCGCCACATCGACGAAGACCGGCACGGCCCCGTACTGGATGATCGGGGCAACGGTGGTGGGGAACCCGGCAGCCACGGTGATCACCTCGTCTCCCGGCATGATCCGCCGCTCCTTCAGCTTGGGGGAGGTGAGGGCCATGAAGGCGAGCAGGTTGGCCGAGGAGCCGGAATTGGTCAGGGAACAGTGCGCTACGCCGATGAAAGCGGCAAACTCCCGCTCGAACCGCTCGGCATAGCGGCCGGTGGTGAGCCAGAAATCGAGCGACGAATCGACCAGCGCGGCAACCTCCCGCTCGTCGAAAACGCGGCCGCCATAGGCAATGCGGTCACCCGGCTGGAATGATTTCTGCGGGGCGTGGCGAAACCGGTAGTAGGCAATGGCCGCGGCTATCGCCTGTTCGCGCAGTTCGGCCTCCTGTTTTACATTCTCATGCATGTCGGATCTCCATAGGCAGTAATCTGGGCGAGACAGGCCTGGCGCAGGTCGCCGCCGTCCCGGTAGGTCTTGGTCCAGGCAATGATGCTCTCCAGCGCCGATTCCAACGACCAGCGGGGCGACCAGCCCAGTTCTGCGCGAGCCATGGAGCAGTCGAGCCTTAAGTAATGCGCCTCGTGCGGGTGCTCCCCCTGGTCGATCAGGAACGAGGCCCCCTCGCCCCAGCGTTGACAGAGCCGGTCGACGATCCATCCCACCGGACGGGCGTCCCGCTCTTCCGGACCGAAATTCCAGCCCGAGGCGAAACGGATTCCCTCTTCGCAGAGGCGCTGCGCCAGCAGCAGATAGCCGGAGAGCGGCTCCAGCACATGCTGCCATGGCCGGATCGCATGGGGATTGCGGATCTGCACCGGCTCACCGGCAAGGATGGCGCGGACAATATCGGGCACCAGGCGGTCGGTGGCCCAGTCGCCGCCGCCGATCACGTTACCGGCCCGTGCCGAGGCGACTGCCACGCCGTGCCGGTCATAGTCGGCCGGATTGAAATAGGAGGAGCGGTAGGCGGCGGTCACCAGCTCTGAGCACCCCTTGCTGTTGGAATAGGGGTCATAGCCGCCGAACGGCTCGTTCTCCCGGTAGCCCCACGCCCATTCCCGGTTCTCGTAGACCTTGTCGGTGGTGACGTTCACCACGGCCCGCACGCTCGGGCAGGAGCGAACCGCCTCCAGCAGATGCACCGTGCCCATGACGTTTATGGCATAGGTCTCCACCGGGATCTTGTAGGAATCCCGCACCAGCGGCTGGGCAGCCATGTGAATGACGATCTCCGGCTTTGCCCGCTCCATCTCGACCGCAAGACGCTCCGGGTCGCGCACGTCGGCGATCACCGAGGTCACCAGCTCGCCGATGCGCGCCAGCTCGAACAGGCTCGGCTCGGTGGGGGGCTCCAGGGCGTAGCCGGTCACCTCGGCACCCAGGCTATGGAGCCAGAGGGAAAGCCACGCCCCCTTGAAGCCGGTATGGCCGGTGAGAAAGATTTTTTTGCCTCTCCAGAAGCCGTTGTCGTTCATTGTACCGCCCCCGAGCCCATTTCCCGTCACCAGAGTTTCCACGGCGCAGCCCCCTCTTTCCAGAGGTCTTCCAGATGCATCTTGTCGCGTAGGGTATCCATCGGCTGCCAGAAGCCGTGGTGCTTGTAGGCCATCAGCTCGCCATCCCCGGCCAGCCGCTCCAGCGGTTCCTTTTCCAGAACCATGGCATCACCATCCAGATAACCGAGCACCTCTGGCTGCATGACGAAGAAGCCGGCATTGATCCAGTGCCCGTCCCCCTTGGGCTTTTCCTGGAAACTCATGACCCGGTCGTCGTTCCCCAGGTTGAGCGCGCCGAACTTGCCGCTCGGCTGGGTGGTGGTCACGGTGGCAAGCCGTCCGTTCGCACGGTGGAACGCCACCAGTTCGGCGATGTTCACGTCACCGACCCCGTCGCCATAGGTAAGCATGAACGGCTCCCCGTCCAGATAGGGGGCCACCCGCTTCACCCGGCCGCCGGTCATGGTCTCCAGACCCGTATCCACCAGGGTCACCCGCCAGGGCTCGGCCGTGTGGCTATGGACGATGCGCCGGTTTTCATCGCGGAAATCGAAGGTCACGTCCGATTCGTGGAGGAAATAGTGGGCAAAGTATTCCTTGATGCAGTACCCCTTGTAGCCCAGGCAGATCACGAAGTCGTTGAAGCCGTAGCTGGAGTAGATCTTCATGATGTGCCAGAGGATCGGCCGGCCGCCGATCTCGATCATCGGCTTCGGCTTCAGGTGCGACTCTTCGCTGATCCTGGTGCCGAAACCGCCGGCAAGGATGACCACTTTCATCGTGTAACCTCCTGTTGGGCCGCACCGGGCGCCCGGAGCAATGCCGGGTCGACCCCCCTGTGCAGCAGTTCATTGCGTAAATCCCCGCCACGCTTCAGTGACGTCACCACAATACAGCCGACATCCAGGAGCAGGGCATCTGCCAGACTCAGTACCGGCAGGCCGAAAAAGGTCTCTCCGGCATGCTCGTCATCCATGACCCGGCAGAGCTGCAGACCGGTTCCCTGGATCGACAGGTAGGCGATCTCGGCCACCTCGTCGACACCGCAGAATGCCACCGTTCTTACCCCTGCAGCGAACAGCTCCTGGAACAGCTGCTGATAATCCTGGCGGGCGATGGTGTAGAGGCTGGTGAAATAGCTCAGATGCTCGTAGGCAAGGCGGCTTTTTTCCGCAACACCGGTCGGCGTAAGGAGATACGCGTAGCGGTTGCGCGGGAAATTCTTGATCCGGATGAAACCTTTGGAGACGAGGTTCTTCAGGTAGGAATTGACCAGGCCGAGGGCGATCCCCAGGCGCCGGGACAGCTCCCGCTGGGAGATCTCCCGTTCATGGTCGATTTCGGACAATAACTGCAGGGTTTTGTAGGTATCGAGCGACTTTTGATCGGCAGCGTTCATATCGTGAACGGTACCGGGAAACAGGCGTCAAGTCAAGCGGAAGATGCAGATTCTGGGTCATTCGCCATCATCGATCGGCTTGCGCATCGCTGTCATGACAATGGCGAGCAGCACCTTGACCATGTAGTAGATGCCGTTCATGGCGGAGATCGACGATGTCCCTGCCTGACGTTCGCGCATCCGGATGGAGGCCTCGGCCAGCCGGAACTCGTTCTTGCCGAGCAGGATGACCGCCTCCGGTTCCGGGTAATCCACCGGGTAGTGCCGCGCCAGGAAGTGGATGGCCCGGCTGTCATAGGCGCGGAACCCGGAGGTGTTGTCGGTTACGCGTTGGCCGATGAGGATCGAGTTGACGGCGTCGAACAGGTGGATGCCGAACCTGCGCATGAAGGTGGAGCGGTACCCCTCGGTCCACCCCATGAAACGCGACCCGATCGTCACATTTGCCTGCTGCTCCCGCATGACCGCAAGCAGTTTGGGGATCTCCGCCGCAATGTGCTGGCCGTCGCCATCGAACTGGACCGCCATGGCATAGTCATGGCGATCGGCATACTTGAAGCCGGTCTGGACTGCACCGCCGATGCCGAGGTTCTTGGGGAGATCGATCACCCGCACCCCTTCGGCGCGAGCCACGACGCTCGTCCGGTCGCGTGAACCGTCGTTGACCACCAGGATGTCCAGCGGCATCGCCAGGCTGCGCAGGTCGGCAATCACCGCAGCAATGCTGGAAGCCTCGTTGTAGGCGGGTATGATGACCAGCAGTTCCGCCCGTTGGCCGGTTGTGGCATCTTCGTCCAGGTTCCGCAGTCCCAGCTCCTGGATCAGTTCATTATTCTGGTCGGTAAGCCGGGTAATGACGATGGAGATATGGATCAGCACCAGGAAGGAAAAGGCGGTGGTGAAGAGCATCAGGATGCTCGGCTTGTATGCCACGCCGAACAAGTCGCCGAAGCGGTCGATGGCATGCTTGTCGATGGAGAGGTAGATGAAGAAGAGGCTCATGCAGAACCAGAGGATGGAGTATTCCTCCTTCACCCGGCGCCGCTGCACCAACCCGAAGATGAACGCAAAGATACCCACGCTGAAGGCAAGGGAAAAGAGCTGGATTTTATCAAAGGTGATCATGCTGCTCCCATGGCCCGGTCACGTAACGGCTGGCAGACCTGTTCACCGCTTGCCCGCTTCGGTCAAGAGTTCCCTGAACGACAGCGGATAACTGCGCAAGAGGGCCGCCATCTCTTCATGAGAAATACTCGCTTTGGCTGCAATCTGCCGTCGTTTGGCGAGGCAGGCAGGCAGGCCGAGGATGGCGTCGCGCACCCCTCTCATGGCCGCCCCCATGAGCTCACCCTTGCGGCCACTCCCGCGAAAAGCCTCGCCGGAACCGGATGCGCCGGCAACCAGCCCGGCCTGCACCGCGTAGCGCTGCAGCGTAAAAAAGGGGAGCTGCAGGAGGGCTGCAGGGGGGAAGTTCTTCACGGCGACCCAGTAGTGGTTGCGCTCCACCAGATAGAGCTTGAGCGGCGAAAAGCTGCCGCCTGTCTGCGAATATTTGTGCAGTACCTTCGCATTTGATGCAAGAACGGCGCCCCAACCGGCACGCCGCCCCCTGAGCCCCAGGTCGGTGTCCTCGGCATAGGCGAAGAAATCGTCGTCGAAAAAGCCGGTCTTCTCCAGCATGGCCCGCCGGTAGAGGGCGGCGCAGGCGCTGGGGAGGAGGATGTCCAGGACCGGCGGCACAGGAGAGAGTTCCGAAAACCGCCTGAAGCGATGCATGCCGCGTGACATGCCGTCGCGGCAGATGCCGAACCCCATCGAATCGATCACGTCCGGATCGGCATGGGAGCAGATCCGGCACCCCACCATCCCCACGGCCGGGTTCCCGTCGGCGACCCGCACCAGTTCGGCGAGCCAAGCCGGGTCAACCCGGGTGTCGTTGTTCAGGGTAACGACGAACTCACCCCGGGCCTGCTCGAAACCCCGGTTGTTGCCGGTTGCGAACCCCGTGTTTTGCGGCAGCTCCACGAGCCTGACCCAGGGGAAGCGCTCCCGCAGGAACGGAGCGGAGCCGTCCGTTGAACCGTTGTCGACCAGCACCACCTCGAACTGGCGAAACGTCTGGGCGGCAATGCTCTCCAGGCACTCCTCCAGGTGGTGCAGGCCGTTCCAGTTGACGATGATGATCGAGACTCGCGGCATACCGCCCCTACCCCCTGTTTATCCTGTGACGCATAGCAAACCACCGCTGCAACAGGGCCCACGACAGGAACCAGCGCCGCTTGAGCTGCGTCCAGGGCATGAAGCGGATTGGGAAGTCGGTCATGCTCGCCTCGTGCTTGCGGTACTGCATGGTCTTCACTGGCACAAAGGCGGTGGCGCCGAACAGTTCGGCCACAAGGCCGAGCCACATGTCGTGCATCGGGATGCGGGGAGGAAACGGCAGGGCGATCTCCAGCAGCTGCCGCGAAAACGCCATGCTGCAGCCGATATAGCTATTGTCGACGATATTCTTCAAGAGGCCCGGCCCGGCCCGCCGCAGCCGGCCCAACAGGGAAGGAAAGAGGAGGTTCCCGGACGCATCGATGACCTCGGCGTCCAGCACCGTCAGATAGACCGGCTGCGGTTTGCTGGAGAAGAGCTCGCGGATCACCGCCACCTTGTTGGGGAGCCAGACGTCGTCCTGGTCGGAGAGGGCAATGATATCGCCGGATGCGTAAGTGAGGGCGTTCTCGAAGTTCAGCACCGGGCTCGAAAAGCAGTTCCCGGTCAGCAACCGCAGCCGTGGATCGGCATGGCTCCGGACGATCGCCACCGTGGCGTCGGTGGAGCCGTCATCGGAAACGATCAGTTCGTCGGAAGGCGCCAGTTGTGCCAGGATCGACGCCAGCTGCGCCTCGATGAAGCGTTCGCCGTTATGGGTCGCCATGCAAACGGAGATGCGCGGATTCGGTATTTCCATGGGGGTCAACAGTTCTTCCCTGTTTATGCACATTGTCAATGCAATTTACAATCAGCAGAGCCCCGACATCCGTCCCTCATGCATCGCGGGATTGGCCGGTCATCCCCCGCAGCAGGAGCGGCCAGAACCTGAAGGTACGGTAGCGCAGGGAGAGGACCAGGCACCGCACCAGCATGGCCAGCGGATGGGTGAGCCGGTCCAGCGGCGACCGGATACTGTTCCGCGCCCCCTGGCAGAAAAAGGTGAAGCGGGCAAGGGCGCTTGCCAGCGGGGTCTCCTCCCGGTCGGAGAAGCCGTGCCCGCAGTCCATATCGAGGATATACGCCTCGCCGAAGCGGCTAGCGAAACGGCGGCAAAAGTCGTGATCGGCAAAATCGAGCGGTATCCGCTCGTCGAAGCCGCCGATTTTTTTCATTGCATCAACATTGATCAGCATTCCACTATTCAATATAGACCGATGCTGCAAAGACATAGTGCCTTTAGTGACTTCTTTCAATGGAGCTCCAATCCCCATCCGGAAGGAACATGGAGATAATGTAACATTGCCTGACTTGAGGAACGGTGCATATAAATTCGCCTTACCTGAATTTATTGCTTCACAATACAAAGGCAAAGAATCCGATGGGAAGGAAGTATCCTGATCGAGGAGAAGAAGCCAACTTTTGCCAAGCCTGTGTGCTAACTGCAACCCTTCGTTATAGGCTTTACTGACACCTGGATTTGATGAATCGTGGATATATATAATGTTTAACTGAGGTGGAAGTTCTTCACTTGCACTCATCATTGATTCACTGCTATTGTCATAAATGAGCAAATCCAACTTTGTATCGATACTATTGAGGCTCTCTGCAAGTGTAAAAAGAGTAATTGATTCCTTTATGTCAACATTGTAAACCACTTCGACAGCCAATACCCTCCCAGCTATCTCTTGGAATTGATTGCATTTTCGATCCATGTCATTACCTAAAGAGCAATAATCCCAGATTCACGAGCCAACTCCCATAAAAGAACCTATACCTCAATATTGTCAATCGTCGCCGGAAGAAGCCTTGCGTCCCTAATTGCAGATAAGCATTGATTATTTCTTGCAGATGATCGTCAAGCCTATCCCGATATCGGTCAAGAAACTCAGCCGCTTGACGCCTCAAATGAGCTGTTAGCTTAGTGCGCTGATCCAGTGCGGCTTTCCACTGGGCCCTCGAAAAAACTTTACTAATTTCTGTCAGAAAGTTTACATGTGTTGCACCGCTGTCATTCATTTCATGCTGGCGATACAACATAGTTGGCCGATTCAAAAAGGCAATATGGCCGAATGCGCCAGCGACCAGCATCAGCCACCAGTCATGCATCCGCGCAGATGATGGAATGGGGCAGGCAAGTTCGAGCAGAGCCCTGTTTATCATCATGGTGCAGCCTGTTGCATTATTCTGCATGAGTAGTCGGTTAAGACTAATGGCATGAGGATTTGTCTTTTGCATCCGCCACAAAGAATCCGCTACAGGCCTAAGTGCATGGTCCACGACCCGGAGATCTGAATGTACCAAGAGAGGAGCATCAGGACCAAAAGCTGTCTCCAACTCATGCATTTTCTGAAGCGTAGTCTCTATTTTATCTGAAAGCCAAACATCATCTTGGTCGCAAAACATGATGTATGGTGCATCAGTCTGTTCCAGCAAATAACCGAAATTGCGACATGCACCAAGTTGGGCGCCAGTATTTGGGACAGTCGTGATAACTGCCGGGTGCGTCTCCCGATACGAAGCGATGATTTCAGGGGTTGCATCCGTCGAGTTGTCATCACTAACCAAGAGACACCAATCTCGATTGGTTTGGATGATCAGCGAGTCCAATTGTTCTGGAAGGAATGCCGCGCCGTTGTAAGTGGCGAGAAGAATCGCTACTGAACACCCCATTGCTGGACTTGTCCCGGTATAATGCAACCCAATCCCTTATTACGCTGCCATGGCAATATGACACCACGACCACGTTTGTCGTCAGCACCAGCAGCACCTACAGGGCCGCCACATGCTGTGCCTACAGGCAGTTGATTATCATCGTCACCGCACCACAATGAATCATAAGCCCAAACTGCTGTCAGCGTGATGCCATGCTGCCTTTGGCTAAGCAAATTTTCCCGCTTCGGCCTTACAGGAAATTGAATGTGATAACCTTCCAAATTTCACAGCATTAGCCATCAGCAAGCACAGGAGAGTGAGCCCCCTGATCCTCTAATGCGCCGTACCGTTCAACCATGAATCCGATCATGGCCCGCATCATGAATCGGGCAAAACTGCAATTATCTAATTATGTCAAGCGAGTCGAGAATACGCTCACATTGATTGAACCAGGCGTACCGTTCGCGGGCATCAACATAGGCACGTTCTGCCATCTCCCGATAGGTACCCAGACCATCAAGGGCAGTTCGTATCGCTTTCTCCCAAGAAAATGCTTGGGATATATATCCAGTCTCACCATCGACAATTGCCTTGGCATACGCGTAAGAAGGAGAAGCAATACTTTGTGTACCGACTATGGCTGCCTCGAAATACTTGAGTTCCGACTTGCAATTAGTGAAAGTATTGTATTGAAGTGGAATAAGGTTGAATTCGACTGATGCAACAAGTCGCTGCAAATTGACATAATCGTGAAATGGATAATAGCTCACCCGTGAACTGAAGCGCTTAAGTGTCGGGCCAGCCTCAATGTATCCAACAACCACGAGCCCCGTATCCTTACGCTCTTCAAGGATAGATTCAAGCGCAGGGATCACCAAAGCAAAATCGCGGTTATGAGAGGGGGAGCCGCTGAAATACCCAAAATGGACCATGCCGTCCTCACCAGGCTTCAAGGTCGCCTTAGCCTTGTAAAGCTGGTCTGAAAGCTCCAATTGTTCTTTATTGATGAAGTTGGGTACAACTGAAACCGGCAAACCGGAAAATTTCTGAATATGGCCAGCCAGGAATTCGTTAGTCGTTATTGCACCATCACATAATTTGAGGGTTGCGCCCATCCGGCTGCAATACGAAAACCAGTAATCCCATACGTTAGGGTTATCAGGATCTTGATCAAGGGTGGTCAGAATTAGCGGGGCAAAGTCAGTGTCAAAAACCAGATCATCGACATCGAACAAAACCCTCTTCCGGCGGTTGTGAAATGCTGTAATTACCTGATTTACACGATTATCGTAGCAGGTTCTGCAAATGACCAGGATATCGGCAGCATCAGCGATTTCGTCAATCCGGTGCAGGTCAGACATGAAGAAATATGATGCGGAAATTTCATGTTTGATGGCATTGAGCACCTGCACCATGTTATAGGCTCGATAGCGGAACGTGCTGTTGTTCGGCAGATCGTAAAAATAGGCCACCCTGCGTTTACGCCTCCAAAGCATGCGCAGCCGTTCCGTAAGCCCTTGACACCAGGGGTCAGTATATGGAAAGGCAGGCGCTAATGAAAGTAACGAAAACATCAGGGTTTTCTCGAAAGGGCCTGTATGATACCGGCAGTGGATGATCGCCAATTGCGACCAAGCCCGCTATTGGCATGATTTGAACTCCGTGTGGTCTCATCCATGGCAAGATGTATCCCAGCCTCAAGAGCCTCCAACATTGACTCACTGCAGAGTTCCTCGCAAACAATATTGGCTGAATAGCTGGCAAGATCGCGTTTGTTGCCAAACCTGTTGGTCACCACTACCGCTCCGCTGGCTGCAAGATCAAGCGGAGGGTAACTCGGATGAGGAGTATACATGAGACAAAGCCCCAGATCGACACGGCCTATCAACTCAGCATATTCAGCCCATGCCAGATTTTCTCGGATTTCGGGGCTAATTGTTCCACCGATAATGACCTTTGGGATATCCTTGCCAACAAACAAAATATCCCATTTTTCAAGATCAATAATACCTCGTGAAACCGCCGTCTCCAAAAGATCCAGGCCAAAATAAAAGAGGTTGCGCAGGTTGTAGGGTCGAGCATAAAATATCAGGGTTCGCTTACTTCGATTTTTATCAGCCCGGGGGTAGAATACCTCAGACGGAAATGCAGGCTCGAACCAAATACCATTCTCGACGATATTTGTGAATCCTTCTGCTGTAAAGTGGTCAAACAGAAGCCGTGTATTGATTACGAAACGGATTCCCGTGCTTTTAAGAACAGTTGAGCAGTGGAGATGGTCATCGCCATAGGAATAAAACATCCGCTCGTCTTCCTGAAGCAGGTAGATAATTGAGTCATGGGGTATGCTCGCCATGGTTGCAGCCGTCGTCCACCATGACGTAGTAATGAATATCTCCCCATAAAAGAAATCGAATTCATGGTAATTGTTGCTGAATGGCGCGAATACGAATTCCACGTCGTCCTGGAGAGCAATGCCGTATGTCCCAAGAACGTGCTGTAGATTGCCAGGCTTGGAAGGCTCAGTGCGAGTGATTATTCTCAATCGCGCGTTCATCGATTCCGCAAGCAACGCGGCAATGATCATAGCTGTCCCGACTCCGCCATAAAGACTGCCGCTATTGATGCTATCGGTAACGATACTGATACGCCTGGCGTCTGCTGCCGGTGTCGAATAAACCTTCAAGGGTGAACACGAGGCGAAACGTGAACTGACCAACTCTCTAGCGTTCCCTTTATCACTATCATGGTAAGACGGCACAACAGGAGCACCTTTATTCTTTAAAGTCTCTACAACAAGACGAACTAACGCTCGATTCCCGAATAGTCGTCGATAGCGGCAAGCATTTTTAAACCGTTCAATCAAAACAACTCCCCTCTGCCACGCATGTATTACATAAGTGGCTCATTTGTTCCCTTTGGGCATAAACAGATCAGCTAATGCACGTACGGGGCGTGTTACTCTCCACGAAAAGGACCCCAGCAGTGCATCAATCCGGTTATTCAAGGCACAAATCAGTGCATCTTTCTCTGACAACTGGTTTGCCTGCTCATCGACCAAATGTCGTTTTTCTGTCAATTCAGTTTCGATACGACATAATCTATTGTTTATATCTATATACTCTTCTGTAAAATACGTTTTAAATAATTTTTCTTTATTATTAATGAAATAATCATCTACAACTTTAAGACTTGAATGACCTCCAAATGCAAATTTAGCCAGAACTATATCGATATAATTGATTTTAATGCCGTGCAATGTAAAACATTTGATATTAAACAACCAATCAGCCCACGTTTTATAATCGGTATCGAATTTGCCCAGTTTATAGAATAGCTCCTTTTTATAGATGATCGCTTGATGGCAGATATTTTTCTCCATCAGCTTCAGTAGAGAGAATTTACCGTCATACAGTGTACCGGTATCCCCCCAGATCACGTTGCCATATACGAAATCATATTGAGATATCCCTTCTACGCCGAATATCTCTTCCAATACAGTTTCTGAATGAAACAGGTCATCGCTACCAAGGAAATAAATCCACTCACCGTTGGCAAGGTCGATTCCCTTGTTCATGGCATCATATATCCCGATGTCTTTTTCAGAAACAAATCGAATATGGGGGTACTGCTTCGCATAATTCTGCACGATATCGAGGGTTTTATCAGTCGACAGGCCATCAACAATCAAATGCTCTATATTCTTATATTTCTGGCCAGCAACACTACGGATGCAAGCCTCAATAGCATTTCCTGAATTTAATGTAGGAGTAATTATGGTGATTTTAGGTTCTGCGTCCATACTCGGATAAACTCCCGCCTTCGACACTAGCCAGACTCGTCAGTTCAACAGCACAAGAGCCAAATGAGTACCACTTCTTGACTGAAGAGATCTCTAATCGCGAGGTGGACAGAATGAATTCTTACCGCACCCCTCACCACTTGCGTACGAACTCCGCCATGCAAAGGTCCAGCCAAGCTCGAATTCGGGTTTACCTCGCGCTGGGAAGGTTTTCTTTCATGCACTAGCTTCAAATAGGATTGTGGTGCCGGACAGGTTGCATCAAGGATTGGGAGTGCTCAGGCATTGCCACGATACATCACGGCTCTTTGCGTTTCAGATTCTTCAATCTTAATATTTTCTTGCGATCAAACGAGTAAAGACTGTTGATGCCGCGTTTTTTCATCACGACCGCGTTATAACCGTCCACAAATATCACGAATCTCTTTCGGCATGGTTATCTGGCCTTTGGTAGTAACGGTTGACAACATAATTCTTACCGCCACAACACATTCCTACCTGAAACATTAGGCGAGACATTCAGCTTTGTCAATCGCTTCAACCTTCGCGATCACCTCTCGAGTCAGGGTTTCCGACTCACCGATTTCACAATATCCAGCAACTTTCTGAGCGGGAAGGTGAGTCGCCAGGAAAGGGAGGATTCCAAAGCATGAATTCGTTTCTGAAGTTGCTGGATTAACGCATCCCTCTCATGAATCGACAGAAAGTCAATCGGCTGGTCGCCTGGAATCTGATGATTTTTCAACAAACCAATCTCTTCCGATTTTTTCTTATATAATGGGGAATTTTTATAAAAGTTGTAGATTTGAATTTTCATATCATCATATCTATTGCGCAATTTTATGATTGTCCAAAACTTTTCAAATTGGACATAAGATGCTATCAATTCACTTGATGTATCGTTACTAACAAGTTTATGCCCCAATCTAATGTACTTGCGCTTATAATGCCATATGATCGCCTTAGAATCTTTCATCCAAATATTGGTGAAATTCGGCGCTATTGACACATCTGAATTTATAAATTCCCTGTACGAGCTCAAAACAACTTCTGAGGCACCAAAACCTCTAGTCAGCTTTTTCAGATAGTCCGAAGTAAGCCTGAATGATGGTAGGTAATGATAATATAATAGTCTATCATCATACCATAGGCGCCACCTGTAACACAAAAGCGCAAGGCAAATTTCGGAATCCTCACCAGAGCTGAGGTTTGTTCCATGCCTCCCTGAAAGTGAAAAAGAAAATCCGTTCTCGACAATTTCTTGCCATGCTGTACTTCTGATAGTCAATCCAGCTCCCCAGAGAAATCCTCTCGAATCGACATATCCGCTCGATTCACCCTGTGGACCGACTGCGTAACACTGCTGGAACTGTTCAAACCAAGGAGGGGGGGGCGACTCAAAGCTTGGGAAACCTTTACCGCCGCAAGCACCGACTTCTGGATGCCCAGACATGATTTCGTAGACGATATTGACCCATTCGGGGCAAACCCAGTTATCGTCATCTATGAAACAGATATACTCATATCGTGATTCCTCGAAACCTTTTAGCCGAGCGTTCCTGAGGCCAAGCTGATTTTCGACAACAATTCTTGTCACGTCTTTCAGATGAGAGGAAACTAGTTTGGCAGCGATTTCAGAAGTGCCATCAGTGGAAGCGTTGTCAACAATGATAAGCTCCCAAGGAATACCATCGGAAACCCGCATATCAATTATATGCTGGATTGTTGGAGGCAATTTATCTGCGCTGTTATAACAGCAAATAACTAGGCTGACCCCGTTCATCATCTATCCAATTGACTTACAACGCAACGTGAATACTCATCGTATTTTTCGGATGTCACAATAAACCCTGACTGCATAAGTTCAGATATGTTTCGCAATTCAACAGGCTTATTCGATAATTGCTTTAAGCTTTTGCCAGGATTTCCAGTGCTGATTTTATGATAGGCAAGATATTCTTTTGAGTTCTGCCAGTAATTTTGCTCTATAAGTGCATTTTTTACTATTTCTGAAAATTCATCTGTGAATTTATAATGGTACAACAAACAGGTAACATCTGCCAGCTGGTAACCTTTTTCCACAAAATGCGAATTAAAGGTGTCCGTATCTAGACGTCCATCTCGCTTCAGCAAGCACATTTTAGATAAACATATTACGTCAAGATCAAACACTTGCTGCCTCACCCCGTTATAATGAACAGGAATCTTGAGCCCGGCAATATTGTCACTAATCATATCCTTCTTAATTGCTGATATATCGTAATACCTATAATCGCTCCTGGCAAACTTCTGTCCAGACGGAGGATCAAACAATGGCTGACCTGAAAACATATCGAGCATTTGCGCCATTACAGCATTACATGAGTTGCCGTTAAGATACTTCAAGAACATATTTATAGAAAGACGGTCAGAATGAGGATAATCAAAAAACTCGTCGATATCAACGCATAAGCACCAGGTATTCCGAGAAAACCTATTAAGGAGATATGCCTTAAATCCGTGAGCGTATGTCCTGTAGGGTAACTTGGTCTTCAATATGGTAACATTGTCATACTTTCTGGCAATTGCTACAGTATTGTCAACAGAGTTATTATCAAGTAATACAATGTGCTTTACACCAATATCGGTATAATAATCTATGAACGATTTAACATAATACGCACCGTTTCGCACTACACACACAACAATAAGCTCATCATCACTACATGCTATGCTTTCTGGACCGCTTATGTGCTCAATACACGTACTGACAATCAGCCTATTAACCTTGCCAAATCTCAATCTTTTTCGCGGGACATAATGTAACCCTAATTTGGTAAACAAAATGTCACGTAATGCCAACATGGAATAATCAATCCTCTGTAATATGAATATTCAGTCTAATATTTTGCACCCGACTAGACATCAAAGGCTAGGACAAGAAATACCCATCATCGTCATATTACATCTCTGACACAGAGCTAATTTCTTGTGCAAAACCTGCTTACGTATCTCCCGATAATGTTTGGTGTTCCACAGTTCTGCAAATGAATTATAGTCCTTGATATTGCCGATCTTAACCTTTCTTTCTATATCAATACAGCAAAGAGCAACTTCACCATCTGCACAAACTACCGGCTCATAAACGTAAGGACATACTATAATTGGCATTTTAAGCTTTAAGTTTTTTCTATTTCTTTTGTATCTTGAATACTCGTTATTTACAGGAAGATAGCTTAATGCGTTTTCATATCTCAGTTTGTTAAGCTTTTCACTTGAAGCTATATCAAGAGACAACGTCTTCAGATAAAGAAAATCAGCATTGACTCCTCTCAAGATTGTTTTCATCTCTTCAATCTCATTTTCATTGTACTTGGTTACTACACACTGAACTCCCACGCTAACTCCTGGGGGCTTATTACCCACTACTTCTTTCAACGTATTGAGAATCTTGCTGAAATCGCTTCCAATTCTGTGCCTGCCATGGGACTCCTGTGACGTCCCGTCAAGAGCAAATATCAAATGATTCAGACCGGCATTCAGAGCATCAATATACTGTGTTCCCGGCAAAGTACCATTAGAACAAAGATGAGTATGAATGTTTTTCCCAGCTATCGACTTTAAAATCACAGGGAGATCCGGGTTCAAAAATGATTCGCCTGAAAAATGCAGTATAAGATTTGTTACCGACGCAGGTAATTTTCCCAAATACGCCAAAGCACAATTTACCGGCATGTTACAAGTATTTTCCGGCTTATACTGCTGGAAGCAAAATGTACATTTGAGGTTGCATCTTGAAGAGAGCTCCAGATACATGGTCTTTATCTGCCTGTAATGGTTCACATATCTATCAGGGAAAGCCATGTAAAAAAGCTTGGCAAAAAAATTCTGCCGCAGTTTGTATTGAAGGAATTTTTTGCTGAAAACCATCAGGAGTTCACCATACTACTGAGCTTTAAAATCCATTCTTCACCTATGACGTCGATAGAATAGCGAGGGATCACGGTCCTGCGGGCCTCGGCACCGATTTTTTCACGAAGCCCTACGTCCTTCAAATCAACCAAGTACCTTACCCAATCATCAATAGTCCTGGCCATGAACCCATTGTGCCCGTTTTTGATGATCTTCTCATATGCCGGCATTTCTGAGGCAATAACAGGCATTCCAAGAGCCATGCACATGGTGAGCCTGTTGTTTGATTTTACCTTCCAGCAAATGTTATCAATGGTGGGAATAACAACGACATCACCTGAAAGTATTTCACTGTGAACTGTTTTGAGATCCCATGCCACATCAGCGGCAGGGTGGTTTGATATGGTCTTTAACGAATAGCGAGGGTCATCAAGCTGCCGTAGCGCTTCATGAACTATATCCAGAGTTTTCCAATTAAACTCGTGCCCTACCCATACAAGTTGGATAGTATCAGTCTTTTCATGCACTTTAACTATATCTTCATCGATCTCCAGAGCATCGTCAATAGCTATAGGCATTATCCCATATTTCCCACAATAATGCGTCCGCAAAAACCCTGATGTCACCACCAGGTAATCAACTGCCTTAACCATTTGATCCATCTCTTTATCAAGAATATCTGAAACAAGGAATACTGTCTTAATTCCTCTTTTCTTTGCAGCTTCAGCCAAAAAAACAGCTTCTTTCCCGTACACTTTCTGAAAAATAAGAACGGTAATTCCCGAATCAAGCAAATTGTCCCGTTCTGCCGTTGTCAAAGTCAGGAAGTGCTTCATAGAAGGGTTGGTCTGGAATATGGTGGAAGCGATCCCTCTTTTCAAAAGGAAATTATGGATGTTTATTCCATGGATTCTTGAACTGCCGGTATTGATATCGCCAAGAAGAATCCAGCCGACATTAGGAACGGCTTCTCCCACCGCAGGAATTGCACCCTTAGTTGTTGCTTTGCCGAAAAATGTCTTGAGAATAGAAAGCATCTTATTTGTCAGCCTTAAAAACCAGGTCAAGCCCGTAACAAGGACAGATCCAACAAAGATTTGCCTCGTAAAATTCTTGGAACATGCTATTGCAGTTAAAGATCACTTCCAGAGGCTTCTTAAACAAGCTCAGACGCTTAAATGGATTAGCAATAACCAGCTTTTGAGAGACTACTCTAATCCTTATGTCGGTGTAAAAATTTGGCACTTTTCTCCGTAACTGATATATGTCATCGACAAAGTAATAAAAGGTATAGAGCCCCATAAACTTGTTGTGCGTGTAATCGGAATAGTAATATGGGTTGGAAAAATGGGGTACAAAAAGATGGCAGGTCCCGTCAGGCTTGAGAACACGAACGATCTCACGCATCAACCCTTCAAGGTTCTCCACATGCTCAAAGAAACTTCTTGAATGAATTTCGTCAACCGAGTTGTCGGGGAAAAATGGTAACCCCTGCTCAATATCAGCCACAATATCAACACCGGGCATATTAAGCCGGTCTATCCCTATACGGCCTGGGGTTTTATTTCTGCCACATCCAAGTTCTATAACAATAGGCATATTACGGTTGAATATTTGCTGAAGCTCTATATTGAATATTTCTCTCATGGTTGCGAGATCATAAAATTCTTATTTTAGGCTGATGATAAATGATTCCCTGTGATTGTTCCTTACCCCAAACATGTAAAGTGCAGACATTTTTTCTGGTATCAAGATTTGTGAAATCCTGCGAGGTTGCATGGTCTGCAACCCCAAACGATAATAGATAGTGACCAGGATTAAGCAACATGCCTGCCAGTAACTCTACATGAACAACTTCTCCTCGATTTCTTGGTCCGAATTGTTCGTCACTGTCAAAGAAACTATGCGCAACAAGAAGGTTCTGGCCTACAATATTACTGATCGCAAAACCGAAACAAGGGTTATCGACTTGCTCATAAAATTCTACCATAAGCCTTAATTTGAAAGTCTCACCACTCTCAATGCTCACAGTTTCTTGGTCTGCCGAGTTAAGTATAATATAATTAAGTATTTTTGCAGCACCGGTACCATATTGATAATCGATAGAGCTGCATTTATCCTTTATGCTATTTTTCATCTCTAGATATTTTTTATCAGCATCTTCTTTCGTATCGGCAAATTTCGCAGACTGCTCTTTTTCACGCATTAGTTGATAATACTGCAAGGTAATCATTTGTGGTTTGCCTTGACTGTAAATTTGACCTGAATCAAGCATGATCGCAC
This sequence comes from Geobacter sp., assembly GCA_009684525.1. Lineage (NCBI taxonomy): Bacteria > Pseudomonadati > Thermodesulfobacteriota > Desulfuromonadia > Geobacterales > Geobacteraceae > Geobacter > Geobacter sp. The sequence goes on along the minus strand of WKKR01000002.1, from coordinate 1,020,604 downwards.
GGTCACATAATGTATTAACGGAGTTCATATCATGAGTAACGAACAAAGTAGTTACTCCACCTTTAGTCATCTGATTGATACGATCCATGCACTTGCTTTGAAACATGATATCACCGACAGCGAGCGCTTCATCAATAATTAGAATATCGGGGTCCACATTCACTGCTAAAGCAAAAGCCAGCCTCACAAACATGCCACTGCTGTAAGTTTTGACTGGCTGATAAACAAATTCTCCAATATCAGCAAACGACAGGATATCACTGAGTCGCGCATCCATCTCCTCACGCGTGTACCCCATGAGCATACCATTGAAATATACATTCTCTAAACCCGTAAGCTCCGGATTAAACCCAGCACCGAGTTCAAGCAAGGCAGAAACCTTACCATTGACCGCTACGGCGCCACTGGTTGGGGTCAGCACTCCTGTAAGAATTTTCAGAAGGGTAGACTTCCCGGAACCATTTCTGCCAATAACACCTACGGATTCCCCCTGCTTAATCTCAAAACTTATATTGTTTAGAGCAAAATATTCGTGATGGTACTGCCGGCGTAGAGGATGTAAAGACTCTTTCAAACGATCTACAGGTGAATTATAAAGCTTGTAGACCTTCGTAAGATTTTTTGCTTCTATTACAATATGCTGTAATGACATAAGCGTATCAAGCCTTAACAATTATCTTCTTCAGTTTAAGAAAGCGATATTCTAAAAAGTGGTAACTTAAGGCCGAAATTCCGATCACAACAACAAAATATAAAACAAATAATAAACTTCCAATTATGTTGAATTTAATTGTATTAAAGTCAACATACCTTTTAACCAGCCACAACAAAGGTAAATGATATACATAAACCCCATATGATATTTTACCAATATAAACCATGATCTTATTATCAATGATTGTTCTAGAATTAGTCAATGTTTCCATTATCATGAATCCAGTTAATAAATTGATTGCTGAATAAAACCAAACATGCATATACCCGTTCTCTACCAGGTACTCTGGTTTTAAATATTGCGTTTTTTCTGAAAACGAATAGATTACACTTGACCCATTAATGCAATACGCAATAGTCAATCCTGTAATTAAAAATGCTAATGTCAAATACGCGATATTTTTTATTCTTATATGTATGTTATTTACACCAATTGTAGCAATTATTGCACCTACAGCAAATGCATCCATTTGGCAAAATGTTGAATTATATACTAGACTTCCTAACCACCAACTGTCATTATTCCATATTGATGCAATTTCAACCAGCAAATAACGAAGACCAGGGACACCTACCAACAATAAAACTAGTATACATTTCAACCGTAGCTCTGAGAATTTATAGACAATAAATGGCCAAAATAAATAAAATTGTTCTTCTACAGATAATGACCAAAAATGAGTGAAAAATAACGAGACACCTTCACCGAAGAACATTCTTTTTATATTGTATGTAAAAGTAATCAGCCATTTAATATTACCCTCATAATCATCGGGTTGTCGGACAACAGCAAATAATATCGTCAACAACATGATATAAAAAAAATAGAGCGGAAATATCCTCAATATTCGCTTTGAATAGAAATTATAATAATAATGATCAGACTTTTTGTCTTCCAATAATATATTTGTAATAAGATATCCCGACAAAACAAAAAACATCTGGACCCCGATCCAACCAAATCGAAGATATCCGTAATGATAAAGAATCACGAATACAACCGATATCCCCCTAAGTCCATCCAATCCACTAGAGTACTTCATAGCTCCCTACTCAACGACATGAAATGACTAAATCTGATTAGCATTTCGCTTATACAAATTAATATTGGAAATTTGTATCTTGTTGGCACTCATCCCTTTGACATCTATTTCAACCTTTATCTGATGTAATCTATTCCCAAGCATCCAGCGCGGGCTCACGTCTACCGGTAACAGCATTTTCCCATTAGCAGCAATAAATCGAATGGTATTTTTTTCCAAAAAATCAATATCGTTTTTCTCATTCCAGCCAACAGTTCCTTCAAATTCTTTCACATCAGTCCCCATTGGTATCGATAAGTCAAAAGACAAAAAAGCAATGTCTCTCGGCAGAAGACTAAGATCATCTGTATTAATAATAATTTTTTGACCAGGATTATTATGGTCTGAATGATAGACTTGCTCTAATTTAGAAGACAATGAGTACCATGATCTACCCCAAGCAATCGGTATTTTTAACAATGAGTCAATTTTAAACGATTTATCAAGCAATATGAGTTCATTTTCACGAGTTCGAGGCATTCGAGCAGTTAAACTAACGCTTCGCTGAACTTTAACCTTCTGAACTCCATAAACAATATCAGTCAATGACTTATCCAATTCAACGACAATTGCTCTATTCGTGATTTCAATGATTTTACCTTTATACTTCCCTCTAAATACTAAATAATCTCCATGCGAAATATCGTTAATCAGCTCGTTGCCCAATACTTTAATTGATATTAATCTTTTGTTTATTATCCCACGTTTAGCAGTCGTACAAATTTCCTGGACTTCAGCAAAGATTTCGTCGGAACATCCCCAAAAGGGGAACTCTCTTGCATAATCTGGTTTAACTAGAAAGATATACTCCCCTCGCTTAAGTGGCAAATAATTGAGACAAAAATACCTATAAATCAGATTAGCCCTCAATGAAGCACTCCCCCCATCATGTTGATTAATATTTCCATCAATAAGCACTACCATTGGTGGATTAGACATTATTCGGGAGAGAATCCTTTTTTGCATTTTAGCCGAAGAAGCATTATAAAAAGCCGCTTCCTGCATTATTACTGGCAAATTAAAATAAAAATAATAGGCAGAATGACCACTTAGGTCGAGAAATGTTACTCCTGGCTTCAGCAATTCATCAAAATGTTTTTTTAATCTAACTAAAGATTCCAGCCTATTTTCTTCGAGCAATACATTTCCAAGTCTTGGCAGCATTTGCTGAGAATTTAAGCGTTGGAATTGATCGTCAGTAAGATTGACTATTGTAAATGGATTATTCGCGATATTTATTATGTTTGGCAAAGTACGCCCTACCAACCCATTTCCCACAGCGCCAAACAGCAAGCAGATAATCCACAGATTAGTTTTATTATGCACATATTGATACAATGATATGTAAAGTGGTAGTGTAAGTGAAACAATAAATACTGTCACTGCACCAGTTCTGGAAAATCCTTCATCAATCCGTCCAAGACTATATATAGACAATATCATGAGAAACCCAAAAAGAATAAAGAAACAAATTACTTTCTGCGTAGAGGCTCCCCCAACACCATTAGAAAATTCGCGTAACATTAAATACAAAATAAGTACTGCTACTAATATCCATCCTACTCTCATTATTTCCCATATTATTCCGTCACTAAATATTCCTTTACCAGATGATATACCAGTACCGATTGAGGCAAGCCAAGATATTCCATTTGCAACACTATTTACAGATGAATTATCTCTTAAATACACGAGAAGATAGTATATTACACTAGCAAATGGGGTGACAATGCAAGCTATTAAGCTAATTATCATAAATATTAAAATTGAATATAATAATTTATACCTATTTAATTGCCATGCCTGATAAAACATAAAGCATGCTACAGGGAAGGAAGCTATAGCAAATGGCACTCCCGTTGACATAGCATACAATATCAATAAAATTGACCCAACATACCAGACCAGCAACCACTTAAATGGATTCAGCAACATTCTTTTATTTATTAAAAACAGTAATAGTGGCGATATGAACCAGAAATTGTGGTAATTTGTTGGGAATGGGAATGTCACTAAAACAATAAAAGCATAAATTGGCCCAATAACGCCTGAGAAAGCAATGTAGGTTAACCCTATTGCGGTTGCAAACAAGATTGAATCCGCTGGGATAAAGGATGCTGCAGACCCGTCAAAGAATGCCCATGAAAACATCCCATGCAGAAGATGAACAAAACCGTGAGGATAGTTGAGGTCAACAAAAGGCAGCTCTCCAAATTGTATTAGCTGCTGCCAAGGGAGGTACCACTCTCCCATATGATAATCATCCCGAGCGTATTGCACACCAATTGCTGGCATACGCATCGAAACAAGAACTGCAATTACTGCCAGTGAATCCAGCACATCAGAAGGCCAAGCGTCTGACCATTTATTCGATAATTTAATTTTTCGAAATTTATTAAATATCGCTCTCCACGAAATTAAAACATACACAACTAAACAAAATAACAAGAAACCGGATGCGTTATAACCATACATCAAACTGCCATTTGCTTTCCACACCGGCGGGATTAATACGAATATTAATAAAGGCAATGGATATTGCATAATAACTATTGCCTTTGTCAGACTTACCTTAAAGCAATTCAGTGAAATATTAGTTATGAACATTAACTGAATTACAACTGCCGCCGCAAATAACAAGCTAAGCAATACGATTGCAGTATTTGATGATATTAATCCACAAATACTACTCATTATTTTAATATCATATAGTGTTAACGCTCTCGCGATCACCATAAAAAAAGATATGCCTATCAATGGAACCATTATCAAAAATGCTACTACCAACCCAGTTACACAAATTACACTATCCCTATCAAGCTGTTTTCTGTATTTGATTAAATTCATCAATGTGAACATCACGCCTGCATACACAACTAGAGTCATTGCAAGATAATCAGTGCGGGAGTGACTGCTAACCATGTAATTACCGAACCATAATACAAAACAACCAATAGGCAAAATAAACACTGAGTTAATTGCATCCACACTATTCGTATTGCATAATTTATCCGTTAATCTTCTAAAAACATATGCCACAAAAAAAATATTGGATGTAAAGACAAGTATGAATATTATGTAGGCGTAGTATTCAATTGTTTTAGATGCATCGGACCATGCGATACTACCAACAATAAAATCAGTGTATGTTTGATTTATTTTTAATTGAAATCGTGAGATTAGAAGTGATAATGACAACAGACTTGAAAACAACAATGAAGTGATTATTACATATGGGCCTAATATCGATAAGATAGATAATCTTTTGATAAGATATTCAAATATAAAGCATATATTCAACCTCATAAAATTAATTCCTTCTGTTTATTTCTTCCCAAAGATACTTAAGAAGCTTTATACCAGTAGGTAGGATTTTAAAGCGAGTTTCTCCATGAGGGCGTTCAATCTCGCTGACAGGAAATTCAATTCTTTTTAGACGCAGTTTATACGCGCGAATAACCATTTCAATATCAATCGACAAACCATGAGCCAAAGGCGCTATTCGCCTAAACCCTTCGACTGAAAAACCTTTATATCCATGTAAGACATCTCGTATGAAGCAGCCTTCTCTACGCCAGAGCAATGAAGCAAAAAATGCTAAACACAATACCCCCCATTTACGAGGTTTAAATATCTTACTGTCCTCCTCGTTCCTTCCCCCCTCAATTTTCCGACTTGCAACCACTAAATCGTATCCACCCTCTAACAATGGTCTAAAATTTTTAAGGGTAGAAGGATCAATTGTCCCCTTCGGAAGAAAAACAACCATCGCGTCACCAGAACAACAGTCAACAGCATGAATATAAGCTGCATTCAAACCTTTCTTCGGTTGCTGAAAAACCCTAATCCCTTGAGATTCTAAATACTCAACTGAACCGTCAGTACTTCCTCCATCAACAGCAAAAACTTGATCAAATTCCCCGAGAGGTAGCAGTGGGACATCATGCCTGCACCCCTCTAATTCATTCCATACCAATAAACACAATGATATTTTCATACACTACATCCCAGCCACCAAGCTACGCGCAACTTCGATCGCATTTGCTACGGCAACGTCAGAATTCATATGCTCCCACGTCCCCCATCTTCCTAAACCAACGATATTGACGCTACGGCCCCAAGACAATATTTCATTAATCACCCTAGGCTTGTTTATCAAATTTACCGGGTAAGCATATTCATTTATATATTGCCAATTGACAGATTGGATTGAACGAGCCGAATTAGTTTCAGTCCAATGCCCCATACTCCCATGCAAAAAATTATTCCGACACAGAATACGATGAAAAGATTTACTCATATCAGGATTGTATATCCAGTGAGCATCCGTGTTTAAATTATCTGGATAATAATCAATCGTTATTGAGGTATACTCCAACTCCCTTATTGCACTAACAATAGTTGAAGGTAAGTCTGATATTTTGCAAATCGAAGTCCATGGCACAGTATTAATTATCATGTCAGCTTTGAAGTGATCATTAATTATAAGGTTATTTACGTCAATACTAGTTATAGGGCTTGAGGTAAGCAAATGATTACCAAGTGCTTTTCCCATCCTGCTCCAAATCTCTCCATAACCAAAACTAGATGGATACAGAAATCGACTGTGAGCGGGTATTTTCCCCGTTGATTTTTTTTCTAAACAACTGCGTAACGTATCTCGAAAAGACACTTCAGGTAATTTATATAACCAATATGTCCCCAACTTTGAAAGATCGATAGACCAAAGTTTTTGGTTATATGGAAGCATGTAATCTTCGGCAATCCTGCTCCCAAGCTTCCAATACACCCAATCCCTAAAACCTAACGGCATTTGTTGACCACATACAGACCCAGCCTTAGAAATAGATTCAAGGTAATCTAATTGAATTTCATGAGGAAACTGCCAGATATTTGCTTCTAAAGGATAATCTACACTATGACCATTAATTATTATTCGAGATATCCGCTCATATTCACACCATTCTGTTTTAGGCATAAATGAATAAACAAAGTCCAAAACATCGCAACGCTTTGTATCAAGGAAATGGCCCCCTCCAATGTCTAAAGGAGCACCATCCACTACACAACTGCGACAGAGCCCACCTGGCGTAGCCTCCTTCTCAAGGACAACAAATGAAGTTTCCCCATGCCTCAGGAGTGTATGCGCAAAACTGAGCCCAGAGGGCCCTGCGCCCAATATAACATAGCGGTATGATTGCATATACACCCTAATATCGAATAACGGATTCGATAAGTTTTATTGCTATAAAAAAGGCGGCACACACAATGATGGCCGCCTTTAAGCTAATGAGGAACTAAGATCCTAAAAAATCTACGCCAATAAAACACTCAATTACTATCAATTCTCGCTTACATTTTTTGCTGGATATAAGTTATGACATCACATAAATCAATAATATGGAATCTTTCTATCAACTCCATTCACCGTAATAGTCATGTAACCTGCTGGTGTAGCGGGTAATGCATCTGCCGCACCTGCTGTCGGAGCAGTAGTCGTCGTTGCCGGAGAAATTGCTATCGTACCACTCGCAACTTCTAACTTATGGGTCGGAGATGCAGTACCAACTCCAACGTTCCCATTTTTCAAAACTAACGTATCTGCGACTGCACCACTTTTAAAAAGCTTAAACACGTTTTGCGCGTTTGTCCTAATATAAAAATCATGAGTGTAACAGTTCATTAAAGCAGTACCACTTACCCCAGGAACACCATATCCAGGCACACTATCAGACAAAACCTGAAAAATAATATGTTCTTGCCCGGCGGGTCCAAGGACAAATTGCTCTTGAGCTGCTGCATCATTGGCATTAAAGATATTGGGGTTTTCAACACGCAATGCAACAACACCACTTTTTGCCTGTTTTACGTGAATTTTCGCATTAGCATCTGGAGTAAATGCTGAAGCGCCCAATGTGAGCACGCCTGTGTCACTTACAGCAAAGACTGTGTCTGTGCCATTAGTCCCCTTCACCACCAACTTATCCGCCGCACTTGCAGCCCCAACCATCAATGCCGATACTGCCAGAATTGTCGCTATACTCGTGATCATCTTCCGCATTGTGAATGCCTCCTTTGTACGCGTCTGATATTGATCTTGTTCTCGTTTTATTTAATCTTCCGCCGAAATCAACCGCAACTTTAGCAGATTTATGAAAACTTCTAAACAAAAATCCTGAGAATGACCCCCTGCATGTCGCGTTACCACGGAGCCGCCCGTTAATTCACTGAGCGCTCAAGCAGCCTATTGCCTGCTATCGGTCCCTATTCGTTGCCTTGACTTCCTCTCTGTGTACACTCTGTGCCGAAAACTGAACTTAGGCTTGTATCCTGCCAACTGTTTTCTTAACTACTCTGGTGACCTGTACACATTTTTATGCAAAATCAAAACCAAAACCAAATAACACAACATGGAACCGCAGATGACCGCAGATGGACGCAGATAAACTCAAATCCTTCAAACCTTCAGCCACTGATGTCACGGATGGACACGGATAACATCTTTTGGGGTTAAAGCTTACATCCGTGAAAATCCGTGTAATCCGTGGCTCATGCTTTTTAATCTCAAAACCTTCAAACCGTTAGCCACCGATGTCACGGATGGACACGGATAAACCCATTAAACATCTTTTTTGGGTTAAAGCTTACATCCGTGAAAATCCGTGTAATCCGTGGCTCATGTTTTTTAATCTCAAAACCTTCAAACCGTTGGCCACAGATGTCACGGATGGACACGGATAACATCTTTTTGGGGTTAAAGCTTACATCCGTGAAAATCCGTGTAATCCGTGGCTCATGCTTTTTCCACTACGGATGTCCCTCATAAAACTAATCTTTTAAATTCGGCACGGGAAGTGCCAAAGTTAACAAGAAGGCCAACTCGTATTCCGGTAGCCTTCAAGTAGTTTAACAATTGCGCCTGATGTACAGGCTTTAAAACATCCACAGCTTTCAATTCGACAATTACTTCACCCTCAACAAGAATGTCCGGGAAATACAAACCGACATCTTCACCTTTATACAGCACACGAAGCTCTTTCTGCTCTTCAAGCACCACACCCCGCAGACGCAGTTCCTTGACCAACGCCTTTTGATAAACGGTTTCAAGGAAGCCCGGCCACAATATGGAATGAACCTCGTAGATCGCCCCAATTATTCTTGAGGTGATTTCATCTGCAATTAGAGAATTTGGTTTGCTGTTATCCGTGGCCATCCGTGTTATCCGTGGCTAAAGTCTACAACACATCCGCGAAGTGCGGACGCAGTCGGCGAAAAACCACCGCCCCCAGCACGAACAGCAACCCGGTGACCCCCCAGAAATAGAGGGTCTGCCAGGGGTGCTCCCAGAACCAGACCTTGTGGATCAGGCTGTCGCGGTAGCCTTCGACAATGTACTCCACGGGATTGAGCTTGACGAAAGGAAGATACTTTGCCGGTACCAGGTTGATCGGCCAGAAGATGGGGGTGCCCCAGAAGAGAAACTGCAGACCCATGGCCACCAGTTGCCCCATGTCGCGGAAAAAGATGATCACCGACGAGGTGAGCCAGGAGAGGCCGGTAAGGAGAATGAGGGATGCGGCAAGGAAGTAGACCACCTGGATACTATGAATGGAAATCGGGGATCCGTTGATGACAAACATGACGAAGATCATGGCCAGAAAGAAGAGATGGATGATCAACGTCGAAAAGAGCCTCACCAGCGGCAAAATCCCGATACTGAAGGCCACCTTCTTGACGATGAAGGAGTTATCCAGGATCGCGCCCGTGGCGCTGGAAAGGGCGTCGTTGAAGAAGAACCAGGGGATGATCCCGGACGCCAGCCAGAGCACGTAGGGGACGTCCTGAACCGGCTTGCTCTTGAAGACAAAGGAGAAGACGAACCAGAGGATGGTGATGTAGACGGTCGGATGCACGAACGCCCAGAGCATGCCGAGATAGGAGCCCAGATACTTGCTCTTGAAGTCGCGCCGCGTCATCTCCAGAATGAGTTGGCGGCGGGTGACCAGTTCGGCGATGAACGCCGAGAATACGCGGAAGTAATTCATTGAATCCTCTTGCAGCAGCAATCAAAAAGGCGGCGCATCCGAAGATGGCCGCCTTGAAGACTGCATCACGTATCTTCTTAATTGATGACGATCGCCCCGCCGCTGCTGGAGCCAATGATAACCGCGCCCGAGGAAATCGTCAAGCTGCCGGTGATGGTGGCATAGTTCCCTGCGGGGACCGACGCCCAGTCAGTAGCCCAACCACCGACCAGGGTAACCGTTTTTGCCTGGTTGGCAGCAAGGGCGAAGCTCTGGGCGGTCTGGACATCGATCTGGGCACCGGTTGCGGCGGCATCGTACGCTTCCTGCAGAGTCTGATAGTAGGCTGTTCCCACACGTACCGGACCGCCGGGCAGCAGAACAAAGCGGGCTGTCGCAGTCTTGTCCGCATCCATGAGATCGATGGTGCAGGGAGGAGGTGTGACCGCACCGCTTCGTTGCGTGGTGCAGGCGCCGCTCCAGCCGATGAAATACATCCCCGAATCGTCCGTGGGGGTCAGTACGACACTGGTCGTGTTTACGGGGATGGAAACCGTCTGGCCGGTGCAGGCGGTGCCGCAATCCAGCCCACCCACGTTGCTGACGACCCTGCCGGTTCCATTGCCGATCTTGGTGAGGGCCAGGTCCCACGCGGTCCTGCTGAAGGTGGCAGAGACGGTGTGTGCTGCAGCTACAGCCGGGAAGAGGTAGGTTGCCGGCGTGCCGACATTTCCGCTGTCGACCGTGACGCTGGTCGTGGCATAGTTGTGGTCGGGAGTGATCGCAACGTTCAGGTCCAAACCGCCGGCAGCCTTGATGACGCCAGTGGAAGGATTCCGTGTCACGAGTTCAACTGGATTGATAGTGCCACCACTGCCGGGTGTGGCGGTTATGTCGAAGAACACCGGTCCGGCAAAGTTGCCGAGTGAGTTGGGATACTGTCCCACCGCAGGGGTTGCGGAAACCGTGTTGGTTGCGGGGTTGATCACCGAAGCAGTCCCTGAAAGGGAATTGGCAGCAACGAGCTTGGCTCCGTTAGGGCTGATGGCTATCCCCATCGGAGCTTGCCCTACCGAGATGGCAGCGGTGACAGTGTCGCTGGCAGTATCGATGACTGAAACTTTATCAAGTGCACCAGAATTGCTCACATACGCCTTGAGTCCATCAGGACTGACGGCAACGCCGAAGGGGAGCGAGAGTGCAGCAACCCCGGAACCCGAGGCGATCGTCGAGACTCCCGAAGTAGTGGTGTTGATGACCGAAATCGAGCTTTCGGTCCAGTTGGCAACATAGACCTTGGCACCATTCGGCGTTACGCCGAGCCCCTTCGGGCCGGGACTGGCAGTGGAACCGACGGTGTATTCGGTGGCAGACTTGGCATAGCTGGAGGTGCCGTCATTGGCATCGACAACTACCACCTTGTTGCTGCCGTTACAGGAGACGTAGACAGAGTAAACGCCGCCTGTTGCCGGGCCGACAGCCACACCGTCCGGCAGGTTGTAGCCGAGGGAGACGGTTGCGAGCTTGCTCTGTGTCGCAGTGTTGTAGACCGATAGCGTGGCGCCGTCATTGTCAGCCACGAAAAGTCGCGTTCCCGCGGCATTGACCGCCAAACCACCAGGGGTATTCGCAAGAGCGATGGTGCTGACCGAATTGTCCATGGTATCGATGACCGAAATCGTCTTGTCGGCCTGATTTGATACGTAGACCCGGCTCCCCATGGCGTTGACCGCCACGCCGTAGGGCTGTTGCCCGACGGCAATGGTCGCGGAGACAGTATTGGAGGCAGTATCGAGAACCGATACTGTGGCATCGGTATTGTTTGCTATGTACGCGAAAGGTGCAGCCTGAACGATCCCCGCAGACATGAGCATGCACAAGACACCGAATATTACCCTGAAATACATGTCTTCCTCCTGTTACGTTGATACAGATAGCTTTTCTCTTTTCAATATTCATGCAAAATCGAAACCAATTACGCCGACACGTCCCGGCATTGGTGATAAACCGTTAACACTTTACCATGCGCCACTGGTGAGGCGCAACAGGAAAGAGCCCTGCCAACGGCGCGTTTATGGCGTTCCCCCCATGCTCATGATCTGCCCGGTCAGCGGCCCGGCCAAGGGGGAATGCAGTTCCCGCAGCCGTTGCAGTGCCCAATGTGCCGCGGGCTGGTTGCCAAGACGCACGGCAGCCGTTCCGTAATTGAAGTAGGCGTTGGGGTAGTCCGGCTTCAGCATGGCAGCAAGGCTGAAATACTGCAACGCCGCCCTGATCTTGCCCTGCTGGAAAAGGGCCGTCCCGAGGTTGTCATACGGGATATGGTACGCAGGCCTGAGCGGTATCGCCTTTCTGAGGGTATCTTCAACCTGCGGCCAGAGCTCCTTTTCGGCGTAGGCATTGGCCAGGGTCAGATGGTTACGCTGATTATGGGGTGCCTTGCGCACGCCGTCCTGCGCAAAGGCAATCGGGTCTGCCCAGAGGGCGTTACGCTGCCAGGTTGCAGTGCCATAGCCGAGCAGGGCGCACAGCAGCAGTCCCAGTGCCATGTTCCGAGACGGAATGGAGCGGACGAGCGCTGTCAGGGCGATGGCGACACCGGCCATGGGCAAATAGAGACGATGCTCAACTGCCGCATCAAGAGGGATGATGGTCGATTCCACTGCCAGCGTGACAAAGAACCAGAAGATACCGAAGGCCAGGAGCGGCTTTCTCCTGTGCAGCCAGAACGCCGCGGCCAGAAGCAGGACAAGCCCCGCACCGGCCGCGACGTTCTGCAGGGTCAGGAGTTTGCCGACCAGCGGGTACCCGTAATCGAAGACCTGGCCATAGGGGAGGAGCAGCAGGCGGATATAGAGCCAGAGCACGGAAAACTCGGTTACCTGGTAGATGAGCTGGAGATTCTCCGGCGGTTTTTCCACCTTGCGTGGTTGCTGCAGTTCGGCAGCAAGCGGCAGTGCCGCGCTGGGAGCTATCTTGCCCGTGGCCGACCTCTCCTCTGCCCTGGCCCAGTATTCGGCCAATCCCGCATCTTTGAGAAGGACGTCGCTCATCCCGACCTGCAGGTAGATGAAGAGGCAGGATACCAGGACAAAGGGGAGCAGATAGGCCGCTGTCCGGACAAAGGGCCGTGGCAAGCGCCCCTGGCCCAGCACCAGCCACTCGAAGAGAAAAAGCGCTGCCGGGAGCACCGCTGCATTCTGTTTGCTCATCAGGGCACAGACGGCTGCTGCGAGAGCCGTCAGATACCAGGCAACATGTGTGGGGGCAGCCAGGTGCGCATCGGCGTTCCGGGCCTCTCGTGCCCTGATATACCCGTAGAGTGCCAACAGAAAGAACAGCGCCGACATGCTGGTCATCCGCTGCACTATGTAGTTGACCGCCTGGGTCTGCAGGGGGTGGACCAGGAAGAACAGCCCGGCACATGCTGCCGGGATACGTGCATCGTCGAGCGTGAAGCTCCCCTTGCAGGAAGAGGTCGGTGGAAAGGCGCGCTTGGCAATGAGATAAACGGAGAAGGAGGCAAGCAGGTGAATAGCAATGTTGACCAGGTGATAGCCAATCAGGTTGAGTTCGCCAAACCGGTAGTTCAGGGCAAATGAGAGGTAGGCCAGTCCGCGCGGGGCGCCGATATTGTGCCAGGCAGTGCTCACCTGGCGTATGACCGGGTTCTCGACGATGTTCTGGATATCGTCGATCAGCCAGGGGACCTGCAGGGTCCTGCAGTAGAGCAGGCTGCCGAGCAGCGCAATAACCAGAAACACCAGGCCGTCGATCTGCCAGCCGCTGATTCCCGGTTCTTCGCTCGTGCCGCGCAGACGTGACGGGATCGTTTTCATGCCTCTCCTCTGAACAACGAAATGCAGCAGGTGAACATGACGCTACATACCCGCCATCAGCCCGCGCTCGCGCAATGCCGCTTCTGCTTCGGCAAGCCGGTCCTCCCGCGATTCACCGGCAGCCCAGGCAACCAGTTCTTCCACTCCCCGGCTGAACGGCACCTCCGGGGCAAATCCGAGCTCGTCCCTGCTCCGGGTCAGGTCGGCATAGCAGTCGCGGATATCCCCCACCCGGAACTGCCCGGAATAGATGAACTCCTCGTCCCTGCCCACTGCCCGGCAGACATGCCTGGCCAGGTCGAGCACCGTCAGGCGCTCGCCGGAGCCGACGTTGAAGGTCCCGCCACCGGCTCCGGGGTGTTCCAGTGCAAGCAGGTTGGCCTGCACGACATCGCTGACATGGACGAAGTCGCGCCCCTGCTCGCCATCCTCGTAGATGGCGATCGGCTGTCCGGCCAGGAGCCGCGTCGTAAAGATGGCCCCGATGCCGGTATAGGGGTTGCCCAGCGACTGCCTGGTGCCATAGACGTTGAAATAGCGCAGGATGACGGACGGGATCTCATAGGTTGCCGCAAAGAGGCGGAGCAGATCTTCCTGGACCCGCTTGGTCTCCGCATAGATTGAGATCGGGGCCAGAGGCTTGTCCTCGGCAGTGGGCAGCGGCTGCAACGGCTTGCCGCAACAGGGGCAGGAGATGCCCCATTCGTTTCGAGCCAGCGCCTCCCGGTTCCGCAGCGGCGGATAGACCGTGCCGCAGTCGGCACAACGATAGGCCCCTTCGCCGTAGACCGCGCGCGAGGAGGAGAGCACGAGCCGTTTGACCCGATGCGGGCTGTTGGCCAGGACATCGAGCAGCATGGCCGTGCCGCCGATATTCACATCGCAATAGCTCTGGATCTCGTACATGGACTGGCCGACACCGGTCTGGGCAGCGAAGTGGCAGATGGCGTCCATGTCGGCAACGGCCAGCTCCAGATCCTCGCGGCAGCGCACATCGCCCACCTGCAGTTCCACCCTCCTGTCAAGATAGGCGGGGCGCTGACGGGCAGGACCATGGATCTGCGGATCGAGGCAGTCCAGCACCCGGACCCGGTACCCTCTGGCAAGGAGGGCATCGCAGGTATGCGAGCCGATAAAGCCAGCCCCCCCGGTAATAAGGACACTGCGCTGTTCAAGGTTCTCATGAAGTGGCTGGTGGTGGAGAGTTGCGTTGAGCTGATTCGGCATCGATCCGTCCAAAGAGAGCGTTGAGAGTAATGGTTGATGGGGCCTGCACGCAGGAGCGACTTCGAGCGGTGGATCACCCGGCAAGCAGCTCCTCGTAAGCCTTTGCCAGCGCACCGTAGGCTGCCACGGGGTCATAGCGCCGCCGCGCTGCCTCAAGGCCGGCATTCCCCATCCGGTCGCATTCCCCGGGGCTGTCCAGCAGGTATTCGATCGTCTCCACCAGCGCCACCACGTCCCCCGGCGGCACCAGCAGACCCGATTCGCCGTGGGTTACCACCGTGCTGATTCCCTTGATGTCGGTGCCGATCACGGCGATGCCACTGGCAAGGTAGACCGGAAGCTTGCCCGGCACGTTCTCGCCATACAGCCGCAGGGCAAAGCCGATATCGCAGATCTTCAGGTACTGGGGCAGACGGTCGAACGGTTCGTCGTCGACAAAGACGATCCGGTCGGCAATCCCCATCGCCTCGGCCATGGTGCGATAGGGAGGGAGGGGGCGGCCGAACAGGACCAGTTTCACATCGCTGCGCCTTCGGCACAGTCCGGCAAAGGCCTGCAGCAGGAAATCGACCCCCTGGTACTCCTCCATGCCGCCGGAATAGATCAGGAGCTTCTCGCCCGCAGGCCGCAACCGCTGCTCCAGGTCACGGTCCACCCGGTCGTCGGCAACCAGGAACGCATCCAGTTCCGGAACATCTTCGACCACCACAACCTTGTCGGCCCCATGGCCGGCGGCAATGAATTCGTCCCGCCGCAACGCGGACTGGGCCACTATTCTGTCGACCCTCCGCTCGATCCAGCGCTCAAACCGCATGAGCGGCTTTACCAGGATGGAATCGCGGGAAAGTGCACCAGTGGCGATCAGCTCGGGGACAAAGGTGCCATGGGCGTTGTAGATGACCCGAGCACCGGTAAAGAGCCGCGCCACGAGCCCGATCAGGGCACCCTCGTGAAGGTGGCCGTCGATGAGCCCGATCCGTTCGCGCCGCACAACCCGCACAACCGTTCCCACCAGGAGCAGATCATACAGGAGCTTGGCCAGGTTGGCGCCGGTGCGCTTGATGGTCAACGGCAGCGGCAGGGTGCGGTGGACGGTGAAGGGAAACGGCCCGTCTTCTCCCTGATGAAACGAGATGACGTGGACGTCGAATGCTTCGGACATGGCACTGGCCAGGCGTTTGATCCGCAGGGGGGTCCCCCGGTCGATATAGAACGGGCACGGCGCAATGACCGCCACCTTGGGCCTGGATGCCCTCTGTGCGATGCGTGATCCCGGATCTCTTTTCACACCTGACGTCTCACGCTTCGCGGTCCACGTTTATCGTTTCCCGCACCGCGTAAATCGGTTTTCCCTGCGCCTCGTAGTAGGTCCTGGCGTTGAGTTCCCCCAAAAGCCCAAGTGCAATGAACTGGACCCCCATGAAGAGGAGAAACGCCGTAAGGATCAGGAGCGGGTTCCGGTTCATGCTGGTATGCTCGAACAGTTTCATATAGAGCGTGATGGCGCCGGAGAGGGTTCCGGCGAAAAAGGAGTAGATGCCCCATTTGCCGAAGAGCTGGATCGGCTTGGTCGAGTAGGAGAGAAGGAACATGACCGTCATCAGGTCGAGCACCACCCGCATGGTCCGGGATAGGCCGTATTTGCTGGTTCCGTGGAGCCGCGGATGATGGCGCACCGGTAGTTCGGCAACGCGGGCGCCGATCTGGGAGGCGAGCGCCGGGACAAAGCGGTGCATCTCCCCGTAGAGGTTGATCCCGTCCAGGACCTCGCGGCGATAGGCCTTGAGGGTACAGCCGTAGTCATGCAGGTGCACGGAGGTCAACCGGGAAATGAGGCGGTTGGCGAGCACCGACGGCAGGCGGCGGCTGAAGGTGTCCTGCCGGTTCATCCGCCAGCCCGACACCACGTCGTACCCCTCGTCGATCTTGGCCAAAAGCATCGGGATGTCGGCCGGGTCGTTCTGCAGGTCCCCATCCATCGGGATCACCACGCGGCCGGAAGCTGCGGAGAATCCTGCCGCCATGGCGGCTGTCTGCCCGAAATTGCGGCGAAAACGGATCACCTTCCAGCGACGGTCCGCAAGCGCCATCCCTTTCATTATCTCGAAGGAGCCGTCGGTGGAGCCATCATCCACCAGGATGACCTCGTAGCCGATGCCGCTCTCCGCAAGCGCGGCCGTCACCCGCTCACAGAGGATGGGCAGGTTGTCGGACTCGTTGAATATGGGCACCACAATGCTTAAGTCCATACCATTCCGGAGCAGGTTGTTGAAAAGCAGCCATCTCGCCGCCGTCCTCGAAAGCCTCCTTGTGCGGCGTGGCGCTGTTTATGCCCAGTGGGTACCACGCCTCCGCGGGGCTTTCTGCGGATGCGACGATCTGGCTACTTTTGAGCAACCTGAGTTTTTTTTACAACCAGCTAAATGCAAAACGGGCTCAGCCGCCGATCTCGAACCTTTTCAGGGTCACGGTCGCCGGCTCCTTGCTCCGTAGATACCTCGGAGAGAGCGCTCCCATGATCATGCCGGCACCATAGGCGAGGTGCAGCGTGGGGAGCAACAGCATCAGCAAGGGGAAGAACTCGAAACGCCTCCTCTGCAGCGCCTCCCAGCCGGCACTGGCCAGAACTGCTCCTCCATAACACAAAAGGGGGACAGAGTAAACAGGGTTCTGGGCAAAGGGGAGCATCGCCAGATAGAGCAACAGGAGTACCGGCAGCAGGCTGGCCGGACTGATCCGCCCGCTGATTCGGGTCTGCTCGGCGCGTCCACGGCCATAGGAGAAGAGCTGCCGGACAAAGGCCCGATACGTGGGACGCTGGCTCCGCTCAACGGCCAGGCAGGGGTCGTGGATCAAGCGCCAGCCATCGAAACGGAGTCGTTCCATCAGCTCATTCTCTTCGTTGGGATAGAGCCGCTCGTCGAGACCACCACTGGCAAGAAAGACCTCCCGCCGGAAACTGAGGTTGCAGAGGATCAGTTCGTGGTCAGCGGTCGCCCTGGCCGAGCCGACCCGACGATAACGGTTGCGCACCTTGCCGCCACCGACGAGCGACCCGAGCGCAGCACCGATCGACTGCTGCAGCATGGAGTCGCCGGCCGGGGTCAGTGACGGCCCGCCGACCGCAGCAACCTTCGCATCGGCATAATGGGCAACCACTGCCTGAAGCATGCCAGGTGACACCATGGAGTCGTCGTCAAGGAAGTAGAGGATATCTCCCCGCGCCTCACGGGCCGCCCGGTTGCGCTGACGGCTGGGAGAGTTCCCCTCGGCAACGATGACGTCCAATAAAGGTCGGGGATACTCGACAGCGGTAAGCGCATCCAGGGCGCGCACCCTTCCCCCCGGCTTCACCGGTATGATAATGGTAATGCTTGGTAACATGTTTGCACGTCCATGGAACTTGTTTCCAGCCGGAAACGGCTCTTTTTCGCCCTGGCGGTGTCAATCTGCGGGATTCCTTGTGCGGCGTAGCGCTGCTCAAGCCTCCGCGCAATCCCTTGATTTCCTTGCCAGGACGAAAAATCCCTCGTTTCCGAAGTATCGGCAACGTGGGTGTGCGGGCACAAAAAAACCGGAGTGTCGCCCCGGTTTGCAGCCCTGCAGCATGCCTGAAACTCAGAACTGCTTCTTCAGGTTCGCTGAAACCCGCTTTTCGATGCGATTATCGCTGCTGCCGGTGCGCCGCCCATAGGCTCCTTCAAGGGCAACCTGCAGTTTGCGGAAACTGAGCCCGACCGTTGCCGAACCGAGCCACTCGGAGACACTGCCGGGATCAAGAAGCGAATAGCGGGCTGTTGCTCCCACATAAAGGTTCCGCAACGGGTAGCTCTTGGCAATCAGCGTCAGATGGCGCTTGGTGGAATAAAGACCCGAGTAGATCTGCTTGTCCGAAGTATTATAGCCCGCTTCCTCAATAAGGTCGAGCAGTTTGCTCTGACCAAAGCCCGTTCCCTGAATCGTGTATCTGATCCGCTGGAGGAGTTCGGCAGAGTTTGTGATGGCCCCGAAATCATCGAGACGGTTGTACGTCCCCCGGATCAGCATCTCGGTATTCCGATTGGGGTTATAGCTCGCGTTAAAGGATGAATTGGTCTCCGACGATTCCTTATCACCGACAATCCGCTTTGAAAATCTGTTGGAACCCTTGATCGCATAACTGGGCATGGTGTAGTCGATGGTATTGGTAAGGGTCATGATCGTGTCGAGGCTACCGCCGCTTTGCTGGAAAACGTCGAGAGAGGCTTGCGCGCCAACCCGCATCCTGGCCACCGGTTCCCAAGATACGCCCGCCGTTGTGGTGGACTGGATATAGTCGGTACTGTTCTGATCGCGCGTCGACTCCCCCAGGCTCGACTGACTGGAGAGGAGAGAATTCGAACCGCTGCCTCCCAAAAGCGAACTCGACGTACTGGCATCGCCGCCAAGCGCTGAAATCAGCCTTTCCTCGAAATTCAGGCGCACCCGGTCGGTGGCGGTATAGTTGATGCGGCCGGTCAGGGTCTGCTCAAGCCGGTCCGTTTTCACCGCAGGCGTTTCGCTCCGGATGTTCTTGATGTCGTAGGAGGCAAAGATGCCGACGGAATTGGAGTAGCGACGAGTACTGGCAGCTTCCAGGGTCCCTTGCAGGGTAATGGTCGTTTCGTCAGGGGAGGTGAAGCGCTGTGCCGTCAGGCTAGGGGTAAGCGTGAACAGGGAACGCTTGAAGGTTTCCAGGCGAGCAGTGGCTAAGATATCGTTGGTGGCCTGCCCGGATTCCAGGATCCTGTCTCTGACAGAAACCCTGGCCTGCCAGTCGGTATCGGGGCCCAATGTCCCTTTGAGATAGACCGGAATGAAACTCTCGTGGGTTATGTAGCTGTTCTCCGTTTCGGAGACGTGCAGGGTGCGGGTAAAGGTGTTGAAGTTGCGCAGAGACCAGGTCGGTCGTTCGGCAGCGACAAACAGGTTGAGGTCCAGGACATCCTCGCGATAGGTATCCGAAGAGGTCTGTTCGCGGACCTTTGTTGCCTGGCCGTCAGCCGAGATGCTGATCCAGTTGGTGAGATCGGTCCAGCGACGGTTTTTGCGGATATCCACCATCCCGACCTGGAACACCTGCTCTTCCCGTTTTTCCGGAACGGCGGTGGTGATATCGCCAATAAAGTCGGTGTAATTCAGATAACGGTAGATAAGCCATCCTTCATACTTATTGATTGCCGCGGTAAAGGAATTGGTCTGGGAATGCCGTGGAGTCAACGACTTGAGATCGCTGACATAATCGTTGCGATAATCGAGATAGATACGGGGGAGTTCGCGAAAGGCAAGGGCCGACCGGCTCGGAACCTTGTCTCCATGGACGCCGAAGGTCAGGGTGGCCCCGGAACTGGTATGCGTACCATCGATGATCGAATCGACAACATTGGGATCTATGATGTAATCCGACGAAGGGGGTTGGAAGGTCGCATCGGTCTGAAACATCGCCCTGGTCAGATCGCGGCTGTATGCCTTGAAGCGGATGGGAAGTTCGCGGGTCTGCAGATCGACCTCCCCCTGATAGAGCAGATGGCCGGCCTTGATCGAGGCTGACTGCTCGCCGCTGCCGTTGTTGAGCGTGGTATCCACTGCTGCCCACTCATAGCCGACAACGTATTGATAGGTCCCGAGCTTCCCCTTCGCAAACCGCCCGCCGCCGCTCGTGAACAGGGCATAGCGCTGGTACAGGGAACTGGCATCATACGCCCTGCCATTCACCGTCGAGCGGTAATCCGTATAGCCGACTTCAACCTCTCCCCCGATACGGGCATGCACCACTCCCGGAAAGGCAGGAGACGCCAGGAGCAGGCTGGCGAGCATGATGCGTAATGACGAGATGGGGGATATCTTCATGAAACAGAATACCTATGAAAGCTGGTTGCCAGCACAGATGTGACGGGAAAACCGGTATCCCGGAAACAATGCAACGTCCATACCGCCCAGCCAAATATTTGACACAATTAACAGCCCGCAACATGGCAGTCTTACGGCATTTTCTCTCGGAGCACAAAACCGGAAAATATTTACGGCAAAAAGAGGTGGCGATTCGGCGGAAAGCACCGCGATATGGCCAATGAGCTGGGTCTCACCGAGAATGGCACGATAGGAAAGAATGCCTTGGATGTCAAGCGGATAAATGGTGCTGCCAATGCCCCGGACCAGCGTCAATAGACTCTGGAAAGAACAGGAAGAAGGCTGCGGCTTCACCCATAAAAAATGAGGGGCGGGATAACCCGCCCCTCATTGTCATAACACTGTCAACTGCTGCGAAACCTTACTTGGCGTGGCAGGCGAGACAAAGAGCAGAACCGCCGTTTTCGATACGGAGGAAGTTTTTGCTGGTGCCCGGCTGGTGAACGGCGTGACAGCTGGCGCATTCCATCTGATCGGTACCCCTGGCGCTGTTGTAGAACGGCTGGTAAGCGCCGGACTCACCAAAGGAGGTCTTGACTTCGGAGATGGTGTGGAGGCCGCCGGTGCCGCTCTCAACGTTGTCCTGGGTCTGGGCAACAGAGTAGCTGAAGCCGATCGGGTGATCGTTCTTCAGAGACTGGCCGTCATTGCCGATTGCTGCATAGTTGGTTCCGAGGGTGTTGCCGAAGTCCGGATACGTCGTGTCCACACCAGCGTTGTTGGTGGGCAGGTTCTTGATGGCGCCAACCTTGGTTACGCCGTCATGGCAGCTCATGCAGAAGGCGGAAATGCTGTCCATCTCGAACGTTGCGGTTTTGGCTTCGGTGGAGAGGGTCGGGCTGTAGTACAGGGTCTGGGCAGTGGGGTTCACACGGTTCCAGAGCGGGATGTTGCGCTCTGCATTGTGCGGGGTGTGGCAGAAAACACAGATCTGGTCGGTGCTTCCGCTCTGGTACGTGGTGCCTGAGAGGTCGTGGGCAGACCCGCTGATGGTGCCGGATGCTGCATAGGAAACGGCAGCTGCGGCCAGTACTGCTGCTACGGCAAATACGAGCTTCTTCATAATCATTCCTTCCTTTCATTGATAGTTCTGCGACAGGCGCAGATGGTAGAACTCTCATGTGAGTGTTGCGATACACTTTGCTCTATGCACCGCATATGCCAACACCCCAAACAAAAGCTATCTACCCGATAACATTGACTTCAAAATTACATCCTGCTCATGATCTGCCGATTGTACCGGCTATTTACCCCGGCTATTCAACGGTAACGCGGTGAAATAACCACATACGCATCAATGAAAAATCTGCATCCGACCGACGACAGCAGAGCGAGACCCGCGTCGATTGCCTCACGGCTTCACCGGAGCAGCAGGCTCTGCAACAGCCTGCACCGGATGCTCGCGAAGATACTTTTCGTTCAGATACTGAAACATCTGTACCCGCTGGTTGAAGACGTCCGCCACATAGATCGTGTCGTTCTGGTCGATGAAGACGCCGTTGGGGAAGTTGAATCCGCCTGCCGTCACCATTGCGCCCCCCTTTTCCGAGGCGGGCCCCCCGACCTGGAGCAGGATCTCACCGGCATCGTTAAAGAGGGAGAGCTTGCTACTCCGGCCGTCGGTAACGTAGATATGCCCCTCGGAGTCCACTGCCACGGCCTTGATGATGTTGAACTCGCCGACACCGTCGCCCCGTTTGCCGAACTTGGACTTAAAGACGCCATCGGGGGTAAAGGTTTCGATCCGTGCATTCATCTGGTCGCAGACAACGATATTCCCCTGGGGATCGAGGGCAACCGAAGAGGGGAAGTTGAGCTCGCCATCTCCCGGACCACGCTTGCCGAAGCTGGAGAGAATCTTGCCGCCAAGATCGGTAATGACAATCGCCTGGCCCTGGATATCAGGGATAATCAGGCGTTTACGCATCTTGTCAACGGCAAAGAAGCCGATCGACTTGAGCTCTTTGCTCAGATCGAACACGCCTGCCAGCTTTTCCTCCTTATTGAAAACATAGATCTTTTTCCTCGCCGTATCACCGACATAGATGTTGCCGCTGGCATCAAACCCTATCCCGGTCGGCCGGTGGAATCCTTCCGGGAAATCCTTCGCGCCCAGCATCCTGACCGTCTTGCCAGGGAAATCGAAGATCATCACCCCGGCCAACTTATGATCGGAAACATACAACCTGCCCATGCCATCCCCTGCGGCAAATACCGGAAAACCGAGGGTCATCCCGAGATCTTCGCCCAGCACCTCGGAAAGAAAGCCCGGCGTAGCCAGCTGCCCCTTCCCCTGATAGAAACCGAGCCATTCCACGCGGGGGATATCCGGCGGACCCGGCCAGAAATACCGTTCGCGGGCTTTCTGCGGGGCAGCACAAGCCGTCAGCATGACACACAGGGTGACAAGAATCCATTTCAGACGCAGCATGGATCTCATGAATACTCCTCCTGACCTACAATGTAATAAGAGTCTCCAGCATCTTCCCGTCCCGCTTTTTTGCACATCCTGCGCCTATTTGGCGTGGCAGAACTGACAGAGAGCCATTCTTTCCGCGGAACGGCTTACCAGGAAATAGCGCACCACCCCACCGTGCGGGTCATGACACGATGCGCAGGATAGTTCTTTCCCCTTCCGCTTGGGCGAAATATCCTTGCGCCCGCTCAGCGGATGCCCCTCACTCCCGGAGGAACGGACCACGTGCGGTGATTTGGCGATCTTTTCATGACAGGAAAGACATACTTCGTTAATGGGACGGCGCATGAACGCGGGATATTCGGTGCCATGAGGATCATGACATATTTCACAGTATCCCGCGGCAACCGGTCCATGGGGATAGGTGAATTTCTTGATGTCGGCTTCCTTGTCCGCGTGACACTCGAAGCAGAGCGGCGCATCGCGCTTGCCGACCTTGTAGCGGGGGGTGCCGCTGCTGCTGTGGCAATAGGAGCAGGTAAGACTTTTTACCGGTTCATGGGGATACGCAACTTCGAGCATCTTCTTGTGACAGGTGCCGCAGTTCGATGAACCGGTCGCAGACCCGTTTTTGGCTGATGCAGGCGTCTTGCTGTGACAATGGGCGCAGAGCTTCTCATCCTCATCGGTATGCAGCGTATTTTTGATAAAACCCTGCGGGATCAGCTTGGTGTCGCCCGAAGGGTTGTAGAAAATCTCCGTAGCGACCGATTGGACCTTCTGTGTGCCGCTGAAGCCCTCCACGAGCAGGGTGTTTTTACCCTTGTCCCAGACCGGCTGGACAATGAGGAGATCCTGAAATGCCCGGCGATATTCAGGGGAGCCGATCTGCATGATGTCGCTGTCGATGCCGTTGACCGTGATCTTTATGCCATTCACGGCAGGGTCGTTCGTTTTCAGGATGAGATAGTCGGATCGATAGACCCAGCTCTTTTCGACCGGGTAGATAAGTTGCAGGGCTGCCGACACGCTCGCCGGTAGCAGCACGAGCAGTAATGCAGCGACATAACCAGGCCAGTTCCTCATCCGCACACGCTCCCCGTGGAATCTCCAGTTCAGCTCAATGCCGAGAACTATAACAGCTCCATGCGCCCCTGACAATCCTTGATGGCCGCCCACCCTGACCGATTGCCGGCAAGCGGGCGAAAAAAAACGGCGCGGTGGATAACCGCGCCGGGAATGGATGATACTTACTTGCCGCCATAACTGTGCAGGCCGGAAAGGAAGAGGTTAACCCCGAGATAGCAGAAGATGGTCGCCGCAAAACCGATGATGGAGAGGAATGCCGCCCGCCGGCCCACCCATCCACGGGTGATGCGGGCATGGAGAAAGGCGGCGTAGATGAACCAGACAATCAGCGACCAGGTCTCCTTCGGGTCCCAGCTCCAGTAGGTGCCCCAGGCATAGTTGGCCCAGGCTGCGCCGGTGACGATGCCCAGCGTCAAGAGCGGAAAGCCGATCATGATCGCCTTGTAGTTGAGGTCATCCAGCACCCGCACCGACGGGAATGTGGCCATGACGCCGCCGGCCTGGCCATCGCCGCCGGTTGCCGATTCGTGACGCTCCTTGATGAGGTACATGATCGAGATGCCGCACGCCACGGCAAAGGCAGCATACCCCAGGAAGCAGGTGATGACGTGGTAGAGAAGCCAGTTGCTCTGAAGCGCGGGAACCAGTGGTTCGATGCCGCTGCTCAGACCGAGTTGCGCCCAGGCCATGCCGAGCAGGGCAAAGGGAACGACAAAGGCGCCCACGACCCGGTATTTGTATTTCATTTCGATGATGCCGTAAATCAGGATGATGGTCCAGGCAAAGAAGACCACGGACTCATAGAGGTTGGACAGGGGAGCATGGCCATGCCCCATGGCATAGGACTCTTTCCAGCGAAGCAGGATCGCAGCGGTCTGAATGAGCCAGCCGGCATAGGCGACGCCACTGGCGGCAAGTCCCACTCCTTTGTTCCTGCTGGCAAGGAATGCAAAAAAGAGCAGCATCGACACCATGTAGGAGAGGGTGGTGATATTGAACAGCAGGGAACTGGACATTGATTATAACCTCCGTGAATCTTGAAGTCCGAGAGTCGATAAACGAGAATCTATTTAGTTTCCGTCCGGAAAGGGCTCTTTTCCGCCCTGCCGGCGTCAATCTGCGGGATTGCTTGTGCGGCGTACCGATGTACGCCTCCGCGCAATCCCTTGATTTCCTTGCCAGAACGAAAAACTCCTCCCTTCCGGTTCGGAAACCAATTGTTTCTCATCCGGAATTTCCGGATGGAAACTATTTACAGTTTTTCCATCTTATCGACAAGGGTTTCAAAGGCCCCCTGGAAAGCCGGCTGGTTTTTGCTGGCGCTCCCGCCGACAACAACGCGGCCGTTTGCAGCTATCCTGACCCAAAGACGTTTGTGGGACAGGAAGAACGCCATGATGATCCCCACCACCATAAGGGTACAGCCGAGCCAGACAACCCAGACACCGGGGTCCTTGGCAACCTGCAGGCCGGTATAGAATTTCTCGTCGGAGCCGTCATAGGTGAAAATCAGGTCGCCGCCGCGCTCTGCATCGAGTTCGGGATAGTTGCGAAAAACGATGAACGACTCGGGCTGCTTGCCGGGCGCATGGACCTCTACCCGCGCAGCCGGGCCACTGAGCTGGGGGATCACCGGGCTGACATCCTGGGTCGACTCCACAACGCGCATGGTGCGGCCGCCGGGGAGTTGCACCATATCCCCCTGGTGGGCAGCCACCCGAACCGGGGCTCCTCCCTTGCGTTCACGCATGGTGAAGTAAAAGGTCCCCCCCTCGCTCGCCGGGCCGTAGCTGGACTGGTAGAAGGTGAAACCCTTGTAGGTCAGCGGGTCGTTGACGACAACCGGGATATTGACATACCCCGGCACCGGCTGCCCATTCTCCAGGATCGTCAGGATGCTCTTGAACTCCTTGGGAGCGCCGGTGTTGTAGAACGAAACCGAAAATTTTTCCAGCTTTACAGCAAAGCCGAGGTCGACCATCTTGTCGTTGCGGCCCTGGGCCGCGGAAACGCTCGATCCTTCGACGATCTGGACATAGGCCTTGTAACCGTAAAAGGAGCCGATCAGTGCGCCGATGAAGATGATGATGATGCTGAGGTGGACCACATACACGCCGAGACGGCACCAGGGGTTCTTCTGTGCGAAAAGGTGGATCTCGCCGTTCTGTTCGGTTACAACCGGAGTCGCGAATTCACTGGAAAGAAACCCGGTCAGCTTGTCCTTCAGGCTTGCGGCGTCTCCCTTCAGCTTCAGATCACGGGTGAGCGACAGCGAGCGCTCCAGCCCTTCGTCGAAGATCAGGTTCGGCTCGGAAACGATCTTCCAGACGCGGGGGAGCCGCTTGATGGAACAGGCCACCAGGTTGACGGTCAGCAGGTAGAGCAGGAGAATGAACCACCACGAGTGGTACATGTCGAAGAAACCCAGTTTGTCATAGAGCTGCAGCTTGGTCTGGCTCAACGACCGGATATACTCTTCCGGAATACTCGGGGCCTGCGGAATGACCGTGCCAATGATCGAAACCAGGGCGAGGCCGATGAGGAGGGAGATGGAGAGCTTGAGGGAACAGAAGAAATCCCACAGGCTCTGCAGAAAACCTTGTTTTTGCGTAGTCAAGACAAGCTCCTCTCGATATGGTTGCATGCAGATCGGAAATCAGCGGCTTATTCAGATATTCGGCTGAGACCTAATCAACGGCCGATTATACAGGAACTACCCACGAAATAACAATTAATTTTCTATATGTATACAGACGCAAAAAAGGGGATAACAGGCCTCCTGTCATCCCCTTTCGCACCGGAATCACTCGGTTTCAGGCTACTTACTTCTTGTGGCAGTCCTTGCAGCTGGTCGGACCCTTCTTCATGTCGGCATGGCAACCTTTGCAGGTCTTGTGCGCCCAGTCCTTGCCGAACCCTTCGATTTTGCCAGGACCCTTCTCATGGCACTTCTTGCAATCGCCGACAGCAGCCTTGTGCTCTTTGTGGTTGAAAGACACGCCTTTCTTCATCTCGATGACGTCTGCGCCAAAGGCGGTCCCGGCGAATGCGACAACAGCAAACAGAGCAACGATAGACTTTTTCATGCTGACTTCTCCCTTCAAACTTTGATGAAAATGTACGGAAAACTATGACACCACTCGCCGGATTGTCAAGATAAAATGGGTTCATGAACCATGGTTCATGGCCGCTGCCGGATGGTCATCAGCCGCGTGCACGGGCCAGTTGCAGCGCCTCGTCCTTTGCTGCAACCTCTTCTGCCAGTTGCCGCTTAAAGTCGGCCAGCCCAGCGACCAGACGCGTGTCGGCAATCGCCAGCATCTGCACTGCCAGGATGCCCGCATTTTTGGCCCCGGCCTTGCCGATGGCCATGGTCGCCACCGGAATCCCGCCCGGCATCTGCACCATGGCATAGAGGGCATCCACCCCGTTGAGGGGACCGCCGCCGATGGGAACGCCGATAACCGGCAGGCAGGTCTCTGCCGCCACGACCCCTGCCAGATGAGCCGCCATGCCGGCTGCAGCGATGATCACCTTGATGCCGCGACCGTCGGCGCCCGCTGCCAGCTCGGCCGTCCTGGCCGGCGACCGGTGCGCGGAGGAGACCCGCATCTCGTAAGGGACCTGGAAGGCATCCAGCACCTTGGCCGTCTCCTCCATCACCGGCAGGTCGGAATCGCTTCCCATGAGTATCAGCACCAGTGGTTTCATCGCGTTCCCCTATTCCCGGCCCATTGCCTTTTTGCCGATATCGGTGCGGAAATGCACCCCTTCCCAGTTGATGGCCGCAACACCCCGATACGCCCGGTCGATGGCAGCCCGGACCGTCGGCCCCAGGGCAGTGACCCCCAGAACCCGGCCGCCGCTGGTGACGATCCGCCCCTGATCGAGCACAGTGCCGGCATGGAACACGAACAGGTCCTCCAGTGCAGCCGCCGTGTCGAGGCCATGGATCGCGTCCCCCTTGCGGTAGTCGCCGGGATACCCTGCAGAGGCCATGACCACGCAGACCGCTGCCTGGTCGTGCCATTCGAGGCTGATCCCGCTGATGTCCCCCTCGGCCACCGCCATGAGCACCGGCACGATGTCCGACTTGAGCCGCATCAGGAGGGGCTGGCACTCGGGGTCGCCAAAACGGGCATTGAACTCCAGGGTCTTCACCGAGGTCCCGTCGATCATCAGCCCGGCATAAAGGACGCCGCGATAGGGTCGCCCCTCGGCAGCCATGCCGTCGACGGTACGCTGCATGATCTCGGCCATGACCTGATCGTGGATGGCCTTGGTCACCACCGGTGCCGGAGAATAGGCCCCCATGCCACCGGTGTTCGGCCCGGTGTCGCCGTCGAAGACCGCCTTGTGGTCCTGGGCCGAAGCGAGCGGGATGATGTTCCGGCCGTCGGTGAAGGCGAGAAACGATGCCTCCTCCCCCCGGAGAAACTCCTCGATCACCACCCGCGATCCAGCCGCGCCAAAGGCATTACCCGAAAGCATGTCCGTTACCGCCGTGACCGCCTCGTCGCGGGTCTGGGCGACAATGACCCCCTTGCCGGCGGCAAGGCCGTCAGCCTTCACCACAATGGGGGCACCGAGCCGGTCGATGAAGGCAACCGCCGGTTCCACCTCGGTAAAGACCTCGTAGGCTGCGGTCGGCACCTGGTACTTCTTCATCAGGTCCTTGGAAAAGGCCTTGCTCGCCTCGATCAGCGCCGCATTGCGGCGAGCGCCGAATATCTTCAGGCCATGCTCTTCAAAGAGATCGACGATCCCCAGGGAGAGCGGCAGTTCGGGCCCGACCACGGTCAGGTCGATATCACGGGCAGTGGCAAAGGCCAGGAGTCCCGGCAGATCGTCCACCGCAAGCGGCACATTCTCGGCCATCTGGCCGATCCCCGGATTCCCCGGAGCGCAATAGACCCGGTTCACCAGGGGCGACTGGCAGATCTTCCAGACCAGCGCATGTTCGCGGCCACCACCGCCGACAACGAGAATATTCATGATGGTTCACTCCTCAGGAAAGCGTTGCTGGGGCTATCCCCCCCGCGTCACCGGCCGAAACAGCAGTCCTGCCGGTACGCGGCACAGGGCGGCGATCAGTGCCTGAAGTGGCGCATGCCGGTGAAGACCATGGCCATGCCGTGTTCGTTGGCCGCGGCGATCACCTCTTCGTCGCGCATGCTGCCGCCGGGCTGGATCACCGCGCTGATGCCGACCGCTGCGGCATTGTCGATGCCGTCGCGGAAAGGGAAGAAGGCATCGGAGGCCATGACCGCCCCCCTGACCTCCAGGCCGGCATGTTCCGCCTTGATGGCCGCGATCCTGGCCGAGTTCACCCGGCTCATCTGGCCGGCACCGACGCCGATGGTCATGCCGTCCCTGCCGTAGACGATGGCGTTGGACTTGACGAACTTGCAGATCCGCCAGGTAAAGAGCAGGTCGACCATCTCCTTCTCGGTCGGCTGGCGGGTGGTGACCACCTTGAGGTCGCCATGGAGGGCGAGATCGGTATCCTGGACGAGGATGCCGCCGTTCACCCGCTTGAAATCGAGCCTTTGCAGCGGCGCTGCCGGCCACTGCCCGCATTCGAGCAGGCGGACGTTCTTTTTCGCCGCCACTGCCGCCACTGCACCGGGGGTCACCTTCGGGGCGATAATCACTTCCACGAACTGGCGGTCGCAGATAGCCTTGGCGGTCGCCTCGTCCAACTCGCCATTGAAGGCGATGATCCCGCCGAAGGCCGATTCGGGATCGGTCTTGTAGGCCCGGTCGTAGGCGTCGAGAAGGTTCGCGCCGATAGCCACGCCGCACGGGTTGGCGTGCTTGACGATGACGCAGGCCGGCCCCTCGCTGAACTGTTTGACGCATTCGAGCGCCGCGTCGGTATCGCCGATGTTGTTATAGGAAAGTTCCTTCCCCTGGAGCTGTCGGGCCGTGGAGATACAAGCCTCCCGGACGTCGCGCTCGACATAGAAGGCTGCCGACTGGTGCGGGTTCTCGCCATACCGCATCCCCTGGGCCTTGCGGTACTGGAAGGTGAGGGTGTCGGGGAACCGCTCCACCCCCTCGCCGGTCCGGGCGCCGAGCCAGTTGGAGATGGCACCGTCGTAGGCTGCGGTGTGCTGGTAGACCTTGACCGCCAGTCGGAAATTGGTCTGCTTCGCGACCGCGCCGCCATTCGCCTTCATCTCGTCGAGCACGGTCCGGTAATCGACGGGATCGACGATCACCGTGACATCGGCATTGTTCTTGGCAGCGGAGCGGAGCATGGTCGGTCCGCCGATATCGATATTCTCGATGGCATCCTCAAGGGTGCAGTCGGCCTTGGCCACGGTTGCCTCGAACGGGTAGAGATTCACGGCCACCAGGTCGATCGGCTCGATCCCGTGCTGCTGCATGGTCGCCACGTGCTCGGGGTTGCTCCGCATCCCCAGCAGCCCGCCATGGACCTTGGGATGAAGGGTCTTCACCCGGCCGTCCAGCATCTCGGGGAACCCGGTGAACTCGGAGACGTCCTTGACCGTGAGCCCCGCCTCGCGCAGAAGCTTGGCCGTGCCGCCGGTGGAGAGTATCTCGACGCCGTAGGTGGCGAGTTCCCGTGCAAATTCGATGATGCCGGTCTTGTCTGAGACGCTGATCAGCGCCCGCTTGATCTGTGCCATGCTATCCGCTCCTTTTAGCAATAGTGGAATTGAACGTGAAACGTGACAACTACCGGGTCACTATGCTCCGAGTGCCACTCACGCCGCCGCTGTACGGCTTATTTCGCTACCGGCCTGCAACTCGCCCTTACGGGCTCAGACAGGCAGGCCGGTTGACGCTTCATTTCGCCTACAGCGGCTGGCTCTCGGGCACAGTCGCTTCGTCGACCCGGCATCTGTCACGGATTAAGGTTGAAGATATCGGGCCGGGTCGTCATGCCCCGGCATTGAAAAGGGGAAATTTAGCAGATTCCGGCGCAACTGCAAAGCCCTTTTCACACCCCCCGGAAGCATCGTCCCGAGCCCGGTGCCACAAGGCAGTTTCCCGTCGATCAGGGCTCGCTGTCGGTAAAATCCATGAACCGGATGAAGTGCGCCTCGAACAGCGGATTGCCCGACAGCGGGACGACCGCAAGGCGGCTGGCCAGGGCCGCCACCTCCCCTTCCCCGTCCTCCCGGCGAAGATAACGCTCCACTCCCGCCAGGGCGCCGTCCGCACCGAACCGGACCGAAGGGACCGCGTGCGGGATCACCCCCAGATCGCGCAGCAGCCCGGCGCCGAGCACCATGCCGAATGACCCGGTCACGACCACCTCGGCCAGATCGACCGCGGCCAGGCCGGCCCTGGCGAGCAGAACCTCGATACCCGCGCGGATCGCCCCCTTTGCCAGCTGAACCTGGCGGATATCCTCCTGGGAGATGACCACCTCATGCCGGGCATCCCGGTACAGGACGAACCCCCGCCCCTCAGTCCGCTCGACAATGCGGTTGCCGAGGTTCGAGGGGATCTCCGCAGAGGACCGGAGCCGGCCGCTCGCATCAATGACCCCTTCCCTGCGAAGCGATACGATGGCCGACAGTGCACCGGAGCCGCAAACGCCCGTCGGCACCCCGTTGCCGATGGTTTCGATCCGGACCTTCCCGTCGGCGCACTCCACCTGGGCAATGGCACCGGGCAGCGCAGCCATGCCGCAGGAAAGGTTCCCCCCCTCGAAGGCGGGCCCAGCTGCCGCCGACGTGGCAAAAACCCGATCACCGCAGCAGAGAGCAATCTCGGCATTGGTCCCCAGGTCGAGATAGAGCCGTGCAGCGTGGGGCAAGGGTGGTGCATCGGAGAGCTCCTCCCCGTAGAGGAAGGCGACCAGGTCCCCCCCTACAAAGCCGCCGGGAAGGGGGAAGAGATAGAGACCGGCCGCAAGGCTCCAGCCCAGGTCGCGGGTCAGCAGCTGCCTTCCTTCCCTGAAGAGGGGTCGATAGGGGATATGGGCCAGCGAATCAACCGGGAGATCGAGCAGCAGGTGCTCCATGGTGGGATTCCCGGCAATGGCGACCATCGTCAGGCAGGACTCCGCCACCCCGGTATCGGCAAGGAGGCGACGGGCGAGCGTCTCCAGCTCGGCATTCACCAGCCGGGCCATCCCGGCCCGCGTATCGGGCGAGGCAACCGCAGCGGCAAGACGCGTCACCACGTCGGCGCCGAACGAGCGCTGCGGATTGAGGGCTCCCCCCGCGGCGAGCCGCTCCCCGGTGGCGGCGTCGAGCAGGGAGACCGCAATGGTGGTGGTTCCCAGGTCGCAGGCAAGGACAACGGCATCAGGCAATGACAACGGCATGCTCCTCTCGGGGCAAGACCTCCCCGATCCGGACGGCGAAACAGCCCTCTTCCGCGGCCAGGGCCATGAACCGCTCCAGCTGCGCAGGGGGCAGGGCAATCAGCAGGCCACCCGAGGTCTGCGGGTCGAAGAGCGGCAGGAGACGCTCGTCGGCTGTGGTCGGCCCGTCACCCGCGGCCTTGATCCCATCGACCCGGCAGAGCGGCGCGTAATGATCGCGGTTGCGGTAGCAGCCTGCCGGGACCAGCCCGTCCCGGACCAGCTCCATGACGCCGTCCAGCACCGGCACTGACTGCAGGTCGAGACGGACGGTTGCTCCGGCCCCTGTCGCCATCTCAGAGATATGGCCGATGAGGCCGAAGCCGGTAACGTCGGTGCAGGCGGTTGCGCCGCAGGCGACCATGAGCCGGGCGGCAACGTCGTTGAGCGTGGTCAGCCAGCGGACCGCCTCGTCGACCACCGCGGCAGGCACCATCTCCGCCTTGATGGCAGTGGAGACGATGCCGCTGCACAGCGGCTTGGTCAGGACCAGGACATCCCCCGGCCGGGCCGTTGAGTTGCGGACCACCCGGTCGGGATGGACGATCCCCGTAACGGCCAGCCCGTACTTCAGCTCGTCGTCCTCAACCGTATGCCCCCCCACCAGGCAGGCCCCGGCCTGCGCCAGGGCGGCGCTCCCCCCGGCGAGAATATCGGCCAGCACATGGGGGGGGAGTTTACACGCGGGGAAGAATACCAGGTTGAGCGCCGTCACCGGCCTGCCACCCATGGCGTAGACGTCGGACAGGGCGTTGGACGCAGCTATCCTGCCAAAGGTGAACGGATCGTCCACCAGCGGGGTGATGATATCCACCGTGTCCACCAGCGCCAGTTCGCCGGAGAGTCGATAGACCCCTGCATCGTCGGATGTCTCCGGCCCCACGAGGAGGGCGGGGTCAACCGCAGGAGGCAGGGTTCGCAAAGCTTCCTCAAGGCCCGCCGGGCCCAGCTTTGCCGCTCAGCCGGCCGCTTTCACCATTCCCGTCAGTTTTATCTTCTGCTTGGTCATAGGTTTTCCACTCTGCACGATCTACCGCATGCGACCGCGGCCCGACACACAACTGAACGACCCTCTTCTAACAGGTTGTTGAAAACGAAGTTGCAGCGTAGCTAAAAACTCAGGTAGTTCAAAAATAGTCAGATCGTCGCACCCGCAGAAAGCCCCGCGGAGGCGTAGTACCCACTGGGCATAAAC
This sequence comes from Geobacter sp., assembly GCA_009684525.1. Lineage (NCBI taxonomy): Bacteria > Pseudomonadati > Thermodesulfobacteriota > Desulfuromonadia > Geobacterales > Geobacteraceae > Geobacter > Geobacter sp. Next base: position 986,743 of record WKKR01000002.1, on the reverse strand, counting down.
AGCGCTACGCCGCACAAGGCGGCTTTTCGAGGACGGCGGCGAGATGGCTGTTTTTCAACAACCTGCTATCGGTCGAAATTCACCCGCTCCTTTTCGATCACCAGCGGCCGTTTCTGCACCTGGGTGTAGATGAGACCGATGTACTCCCCAAGGATGCCGATGAAGAAGAGCTGCACCGAGCCGAAAAAGAAGAGGCCGATCACCACCGGCGCCATCCCTGCCGTAAAGGTACTCCAAAAAACCAGCTTGGCAATCAGGTAGCCGAGAGAAACCAGAAGGCTCAACGCCGCCATGGCGAAACCGAGCATGGTGGCGATCCGGAGCGGCACCCGTGAATGGTTGGTGATCCCGAGCATGGCGATGTCGTAGAGGGTGTAGAAATTGTTCTTGGTGATCCCCCGCTTGCGGCGCGGCTGCACGTATTCGATAATCGCCTTCTCGAAACCGATCTCCGAGACGATCCCACGGAAATAGGGGTACGGGTCGTTGATCTCCCGCAGCGCCTCCATGACCCTCCGGTCGTAGAGGCCGAACCCGGTGTTGTTCTTGGTCAGCTCGATCTCCGACAGCCGTGAGATCAGGTTGTAGTACATCCTGCGGATCAGGAACATGGCCGGGGTCTCTTCGCTGTTGCTCTTCACCCCCAGCACCACCTTGTACCCCTCCTCCCACTTTGCGATGAAGTCCCGGATCATGGGGGGCGGGTCCTGCAGGTCGGCCACCAGCAGGATGACGGCATCCCCCTCTGCCTGGAGCAGGGCGTGGTAGGGGGAGCGGATATGGCCGAAATTGCGGCTGTTGACAATGATCCTGACGTTTTTGTCCTGGCCGGCGATCTCCTTGAGGATGGCAACGGTCCGGTCGCGGGAGGCGTTGTCGATGAAGATGTGCTCGTAGCGGTACGCCGGCAGGGAGGCAAAGACCTCCCGCACCTGGCGGTAGAGCTCGGCGACATTCTCCTCCTCGTTGTAGCAGGGGGTGACGATGCTGATCAGCTTCATGTCTCTCCTCACGCTCATATTCCGCTGCAGCCCGCCTTACCTGGCACCGGAAAGGTAGGGTCGCACCTGCTCCCTCAGTTCGGGAAAGCGCCGGGATATCTCCGTGAACAGCGCTCCGGCCTTCCCCTTTTCCCCCATGCGGTCGTAGGTGATGGCCAGGTTGTACGGCGCATAGGCATAGCCGCTGTTTTGCGTCATGACCTCTTCAAACGCCCGGATCGCCCGGGGGTAGTCGCGCGACTCCCGATAGCAGATCCCCAGATTGTTCAGGGCATCCAGGTTGCCCGGCGCCGCTGCAAGGGTTTTCCGGAAGTAGGCAATCGCCTCTGCGTAGCTGTTCCGTTTCATGTAGATCGTGGCGATATTGTAGTGGAGCTCCCACTGATTCCCGCCAAGCCGCTCCATCTCCAGGAAGATCTCCAGCGCCTTGGCCAGATCGTTCCCGCGGTAGTATGCCAGTGCCCTGTCTCCCAGTGCAGCGAGTTGCCCGGCATTGCCACCACCGGCCGCATTCCCCGGCACAGCACCCGCCCCGAGGCGGTCAAGGGCCAAACGGGCGGGCTTGAGAAAGACGTTGCCATGCTCCCTGGAACCGACGACCCCCTGGTAGTACTCCCGCGCCTTTTGCAGATCGCCCCGCGCCTCAAAGATCTTTGCCAGTTCATACAGCGGCCTGATGGCATCGGGTTTTTTCTGCAGGGCATTACGGAATGAAGCAATGGCCCGGTCGGATGCGCCCTGCCTGAGCAGGTAGAGCCCCAGGGCGGTATCGTAATAATGGTTGAGCGGGTTGAGCTTCTGCGCCTCTGCATACTGTGCGAGCGCGCCGGGATAGTCGTTGGCCGCGAGCAGGGCCGTGCCGAGTCCCAGGTAGCCGACAACGACCCGCGGCTGATTCTCTATGGCGCTGGTCCAGAGACTCCGCTCGTCCTTCCAGGCCGGGACAGAGGCAAAGGTGAGCAGGCCGCAGGCAGCGATACAGCCCGCCAGAACGACCTTGGGCAGGGACTCCCCACCCCATGCCTTCAAGCGCCAGATACCGACGACTCCCCCCACCATCAGGCCGACCAGCGGGATATAGCCGTAGCGGTCTGCCACGATGGGGTTTGTCGCATAGAGGTTACTCACCGGAAGGAGCGTGATCCCGAACCAGCCCACGCTGAAAAGGATCTCAGGGTAGCGTCTGCGCTGAAAAACCGCAAGAACCAGCGCGACGGCAATGCCCGCGCAGGCACCGATCGTCTGCAGGGAAAGGAGCCGGGGCGAGAACGTCACGTCGTATTCAGGCGCCAACCGCAGGGGGAGGAGAAACTTCCCGATATAAAAGTAGGGGATCTGCAGCGCCCGGCTGATCCGCACGGCGAGCCCTTCCCCCTGCGCTGCCAGCTGCGCGTCGGTAATGATGCCGGCAACCGCAGCAACCTTCATGAACAGGACATATGCGGCAACGGAGACAAGGAAGAACGGGACCAGGGAGAGATAGGGACGCTGGCGTCCGGCTCTTCCGGAGATCGCCAGCAGCAGGCAGAGGACGAGCGGCACTGTAATGGAGGTGGCCTTGGAAAGAAGCGAGCAGACAAAACATGCCAGGGCAGCGGCGTAGAGCCACCCTCCTTGGCGCCCGTCACGCTGCAGCCAGCCCAGGTAAAGCTGGACCGCCAGAAGCGAAAAGAGGCCGCACAAAAGAACGTTCCTGCCGGAAATCCAGTTGACCGCCTGGCCGTTCAAGGGATGGACGGCAAAGAGGAGTGCAGCGGCAAGGGGGATGGCGGTGGACGGCCGACCGGCGGCAGGGAGCCCGAACAGGGGCTGGAGCCTGTTGACAAGCGCATAGAGGGCCAGGGCCGAACAGCAATGGATCAACAGGTTGGTGGCGTGAAAACCGGCCGCATGCTCTCCCCAGAGGGCAAAGTCCAGCATGACCGTCAGGTCGCGAACGGGGAGATACTCGATGCCGTTGGCAAGGGTCGCGAACAGGCTGAAGGGGTCAAAGGTCCGGTAGATCCGGGGACCAAGGAGATAGACCGGGTCGTCCCAGACGAATCCGTTGAAAAGGGCGCGGCCATAGACCAGCACAATCGCGGCGACAATAAGGACGACGTCGCGCAGGTACGAATGCCGGGATTTCGCTGTCGCCCGTGCCTGATCGGCCCGGGAAGCCCCGCCGTATCCCGACAGCCCGGAATCAGGTCCCATTGACATAGACCCGCGGCACCCGCTTGCTGATGCCGCAGAATATTTCGTAGGGGATGGTGCCGGCCAGGGCCGCCAGTTCTTCCGCGCGGATGCAGACGCCGCTGCCGTCGCACCCCAAGAGGGTGACCTCGTCCCCCACGGCAACGTCGGGGACCCCGCTCACGTCGGCCATGATCCAGTCCATGCAGACCGTGCCGACCACCGGGACACGGTGCCCCCGCACGATCAGCTCCCCCTTGTTGGTCAGGGCGCGGCTGTAGCCGTCCGCATACCCCACCGGCACGCTGGCGACCAGGGTGCGCTGACTGGTGGTGTAGCGGCGGGAATAGCTGATCGATCTGCCCGGCTCCACCCATTTGAGCATGGCAACCCGGCTCTTCAGGCGCATCACCGGCCTGACGTCGAGCCGGCCGGCAAAGTCCCCCGAGGGGAGCGAACCGTAGAGCACGATCCCCGGCCGCACCAGGTTGCAGAAGGGGAGATCGACGCTGAAGATCGCGGCGCTGTTGGCAATGTGGATATAGGGAGGGGTAAAGCCGCAGGCGCGGCATTCGCCGATCACGGCGCTGAAACGGGCTGCCTGCTCGGCCGTGTAGGCCGATCCGCTGTCGTCCAGTTCGTCGGACGAGGAGAAATGGGAGATCACCCCTTCCAGCTCCACGTTCCGCAGCTCCCGCAACTGGCGGAAAAAGTCAGCGGCCTCGTCGTAGGGGATGCCGAGCCGCCCCATGCCGGTATCGATCTTGACATGGATTTTGGCTTTGCGGTAGAGCCCCCTGGCCGCGGCATCCAGCGTCCGGGCCTGCTCCATGCTGAAGACCGTGGTGGAGAGGTTGAAGCCGACGCACTTTCGCTCCTGGCCGGGGTAGACCCCCCCCAGGATCAGGATCGGCCGGTCGATCCCGCTCTTGCGGAGCTGGATCCCTTCGGCCAGGAAGGCCACCCCGAAGGCGGTCACCCCCTCCTGGTCGAGGACGGTGGCGACGTCCATGAAGCCGTGGCCGTAGGCATCGGCCTTGACCACGGCCAGGACGCCGCAGTCTTGCCGGACCGCCCGCCGTACCTGGGCATAGTTGTGGCGCAGGGCCGCAAGATCTATCTCTGCTATGGTGGGGCGACTGTCCATGATCGGCTCGCAAATCGGAATGTGCCCGGAAACAGCGAACGAGACACCACTTGTTTCCGGATCGGAAAGGAGGGATTTTTCGTCATGGCAAGGAAATCAAGGGATTGCGCGGAGGCGTAGCAGCGCTACGCCGCACAAGGAATCCCGCAGATTGACGCCGCCAGGGCGAAAAAGAACCCTTTCCGGACGGAAACTATCTATCATGTATACAGGACCGTGTAAAGCCCATTCCCGTTTATTGTCATTGACTTGCCGGGCGTTTTCCATTAGCTTATGGAAATTATTTGCCAGCTGGGGGAGTTCGCGAGAACTGAGATGAGGCTTCCGCCTCAAACCCTTTGAACCTGATCCGGTTAATGCCGGCGTAGGGAAGCGGCTCCTGACACCCTCCATTCGCCGACCAGGTAAGCCGTAACCCAACAGGTGCGGCTTTTTGCGTCTCTTCCCCAGCACAGGAACTCTATGTATCGCAGGAAATCCGATCATCTTCGGCTCGTCGTGGATCGCGGCGACGACGCCTTCAGGCTTAACGGTCTCTACCTGGTCACCGACGAAGGGGAGCAACTGGTCGAGCGGGTACGGCGGGCGATTGCCGGCGGCGTCTCGGCACTCCAGTTCCGCCGCAAGACGGGAGAGCGGGCAGAGAAGCTCAGCCTCGGCAGGGAGCTGCAGGAGCTCTGCGCCCAGGCCTGCATCCCGTTCATCGTCAACGACGACCTCTCCCTGGCCCTTGAGCTGGACGCCGACGGCCTCCACCTGGGCCAGGACGACGGCGACCCTGCCGAAGCCCGCAGGCAGCTCGGTTCCCACCGCCTGCTCGGTATCTCCACCCATGACCTGGACGAGGCTCTGGCGGCCCAGGCCGCCGGTGCTGACTATATCGGTTTCGGCGCCATGTTCCCCACCCGGAGCAAGGATATCCGGCACCTGGCCGGACCCGAAGGGCTAGCAGCGATCCGCGATCAGATCAAGATTCCGCTGGTGGCCATCGGCGGCATCACCCGGAACAACGTGGCCAGGGTGATCGACAGCGGCGCCGACGCCGTGGCGGTCATCTCGGCAGTGCTGGAGAATCGCGACCCTTCAGCCGCGGCTGCTGAACTGGCGTTGCAGTTCAACCGGAAAGCCCCCTTTCCCCGCGGCGCCGTGCTGACCGTTGCCGGCAGCGATTCGGGAGGCGGCGCCGGCATCCAAGCGGATCTGAAGACCATCACCCTGCTCGGTTCCTACGGCTCGTCGGTCATCACCGCCCTCACGGCGCAGAACACCCGCGGCGTCTCCGGCATCCACCCGGTCCCCCCCGAGTTCGTGGCAGAGCAGCTCGACGCGGTGCTTGCCGACATCCCGGTGGACACGGTGAAGACCGGCATGCTCTTCTCGGCACCGATCATCGACATCCTGGCGCAGCGGCTGGAGGAGCAGCGCCGGCTCCTGCCAATCGTCGATCCGGTCATGGTCGCCAAGGGGGGGGCATCCCTCATCGACCGCGACGCGGTTACCTGCCTCAAGCACCGGCTCCTGCCGCTCGCCTACCTGGTCACCCCCAACATCCCCGAGGCGGAACGGCTGAGCGGCCTGGACATCAGCGACGAGGAAGGGATGCAGCAGGCCGCACGCGCCATCCACCGCATGGGAGCGAGAAACGTCCTGATCAAGGGGGGGCATCTGGGGGAAGGTTCCGCGGTGGACATCCTCTTTGACGGCAGCGCCTTCATCCGCTATCCGGGCCAGCGCGTCCACACCCGCAACACCCACGGCACCGGCTGCACCATGGCCTCTGCCATCGCCACCTACCTGGCGCAGGGGGAGCCGTTGCAGGTCGCCATCAGCCGGGCCAAGGAGTTCATTACCGCCGCCATCCGCCTTGCCCAGCCGCTGGGCAAGGGGCACGGACCGGTCAACCACTATCTTGCCGCACGGGAAACGAGAGACTAGCCACCGGGAGAACCCGGTCCGCCTCTATTACGACAAGGAGCATTACATGAAGACCCAACTCGAACTGGCCCGCCAGGGCATAATCTCCGACATGATGCGCGAAGCTGCAGCAGCCGAGGGGGTCCCTGCGGAGACCATCCGCGACGGCATCACCGACGGCACCATCATCATCTGCCACAACGTGAAGCGGCTCAGCGGCATCCCCCTGGCCGTGGGCAAGGGGCTGCGCACCAAGGTCAACGCCAACATCGGCACCTCTGCCGACGACACCGACATCTCCAAGGAGCTGGAAAAGGCGCGCGTGGCCGTGAAGCACGGTGCCGACGCCCTCATGGACCTGTCAACGGGCGGGCCGGTGGATGAGATCCGCCGGGCCATCATCGCCGAGACCCGCGCCTGCATCGGCACGGTCCCCCTCTACCAGGCTGCGCTGGATGCGGTCCGGACCAAGAAGAAGGCGATCGTGGACATGACCGTGGACGACATCTTCGCCGGCATCGTCAAGCATGCCGAGGACGGAGTGGACTTCATCACGGTCCACTGCGGCGTCACCCGCTCCACGGTCGAGCGGATGCAGAACGAGGGGCGGCTGATGGACGTGGTCTCCCGTGGCGGCGCCTTCACCGTAGAGTGGATGGCTTACAACAACAAGGAAAACCCGCTGTTCGAGCATTTTGACCGGCTGCTGGAGATCGTGAAGGCATACGACATGACCCTGTCGCTGGGAGACGGGTTCCGTCCGGGCTGCCTGGCCGATGCCACGGACCGCGCCCAGATCCACGAGCTGATCCTCCTGGGGGAGCTGACCCAGCGGGCCCGTGAGGTGGGGGTACAGGTGATGATCGAAGGGCCGGGCCATGTGCCGCTGCACCAGATCGAGGCCAACATCATCCTGCAGAAGCGGCTCTGCCACGGGGCACCTTTCTACGTGCTGGGACCGCTGGTTACCGATATCGCACCGGGCTACGACCATATCACCTGCGCCATCGGCGGCGCCATTGCCGCAGCCGCCGGCGCCGACTTCCTCTGCTACGTCACACCGTCGGAGCACCTGCGCCTTCCCACGGTTGAGGATGTGCGGGACGGGGTCATCGCCTCCCGGATCGCGGCCCACGCCGCCGACATCGCCAAAGGGGTCAAAGGGGCCATGGAAAAGGACGTCGCCATGGCCAAGTGCCGCAAGAAGCTCGACTGGGAAGGGCAGTTCGCCCTTTCCCTCGACCCGGACAAGGCCCGCCAGTTGCGCGCCGAATCGGGGGTCGCCGATCACGGCGCCTGCACCATGTGCGGCGAATTCTGCGCCTACAAGGTTATGGACGACGCCATGGAGAGAAAGGCCGCCCACGGCTGACCGGCAACAGGCAGGCGCCGGGTATCGTACCGGCCCGGTCGCAGTCCCCTTCCCTATCCGATCATCGGCCGCCCTGCCACGGCAGGGCGGCCCTCCCCTCGCTCCTTCCTGGTAACCGCAGATAACTACGGATAAAACAAAACCTTTTTAACCGAAAAACAGTCATTTACGGGGTTAATCTTTTGAAGTATCTGCGTTCATCAGCGTCCATCTGCGGTTACATGCCTTTTTCAGGTTCATCCCCATCGACGCAGAACAGGAACAGCGCATCGCAGTAACGCTTCGCCAGTGCCAGCTCCGCCCCGGTCAGCCGTTCCACGGCAACCGGTTCCCTGAATCTCCGCAGAAACCGCCGGGCAGCCCGGTCGAGACACGGGTTGGCAGAGCCGAGCCGACCATCGATCCTGAGCGGCAGCAGCCTGAAACCGGACACGGCCCTCTGCAGCGCGGGATTGAGCAACAGCCTGCTGCCGGCAACCGATGGAGCCGCGCCACGCGGCTCTTTCCCGGCAAGGAGGGTATAGTTGTGCCCAATCGCGCCTTCCCGTTCGGCCCGGCGCAGCCGTTCCACCTCTGCTGCCACATCTGGCGAGGCTTTGCTGTGGGTGAAGAGCAGCGGGGTCAGGCCGGCCCCCTCCAGGAGTTCCATCAGCTGGTCGATGCGATAGGTCCTGGCGCGCGGATGGAGGAAGGCATCGGCAAACCCGGCGACAGAGCCGGCCTCGGGGAGTTCGGCAACAACCCTGGCCAGGCGCGACCCTTTCGGTGCCCGGCGCACCAGGTGCCGTGCGGTTGCCGGATCGTCGATGCCGAGCAGCCGGAAGGCCCGGCGGACCGCCTCCACCTCCCGCCGGGCGCCGTGGCTGTAAACCATGAGCCGCAGGATGCCGCCGGGGGCAAGGCGTCCCGCCAGTGCGGCCAGGCCCGAGGCCGGATCTGCCAGGTGATGGAGCACTCCGTAGACATCGATGAGATGGAACGGTCCCGGCGCCACTGCAGGTTCGGTCAGGTCGCCGCGGACAAAGTCGACGTCTCTGCAGCCGTGCACCCGGGCATGAAGACGGGCCCGTTGCAACGTGGCAGACGACAGGTCGAGGGCGGTAATCCGTGCGCCCGGATTGGCGATGCTGAAGGGATAGGGGGAAAAGGTGCCGCAGCCGGCCAGGAGTATCCGTTGCCGGAAGGCGGCGAGCAGTCTGCCGTTGCAGCGCGCCCAGAGGGCCGTGAGGTTGAGGGCATAGGTATCCCACGGCCGGATCGCTGCCAGAAGCGGTATGCGGGGGTAGGGATGACTTTCGTAATGATCGCGGACGGCATCGTTCACGCAGGCGTCCCTGCCGGCTGGGCGCTGTCGGGCTCCCGGTCCATGGTTGCCAATCGCCTGCCATCGGCTACACTGTTTTTGAGCATCATCATGCAATCCGGAAACGGATGAGATATCTTCAGAGAGGAGAGAAACATGCAGGAACGTACCGGCATCATCACTTTCAAAGGGAACCCCATGACCCTGCTCGGCCCGGAACTCAAGGTGGGAGACCGTGCACCCGACTTCCGGGTGGTGGACAACGGCCTGGCCCCGGTAACACTGGCCGATCTGAGCGGCATCACCATCATCAGCTGCGTCCCGTCGCTGGATACCCCGGTCTGCGACACCGAAACCCGGCGGTTCAACCAGGAGGCGGCAGCACTCCCCGACCAGGCGACCCTGCTCACCATCAGCCTCGATCTCCCCTTTGCCCAGAAACGGTGGTGCGGCGCAGCGGGCATCGACAAGATCAAGGTCCTCTCGGACTACCAGGACCGTTCCTTCGGGCAGGCGTACGGTGTGCTGATCAAGGAGCTGAAGCTGCTGTCGCGCTCCATCTTCGTCATCGACGGCACTAACACCATCCGCTACATCCAGCATGTGCCGGAGGTTACCCAGGAGCCCGACTACGCCGCGGTCATCCAGGCAGCTAAGGCGTTGCTCGCCTAGTTTCCGTCCGGAAAAGGTCCTTTTCCGCCCTGGCGGCGTCAATCTGCGGGATTCCTTGTACGGCGTACCGATGTACGCCTCCGCGCAATCCCTTGATTTCCTTGCCAGGACGAAAAATCCCTCCTTTCCGATCCGGAAACCATCAGTTTCTCATCCGGAGTTTCCGGATGGAAACTCGCCTAGCTCTTCACCCCAGAGTCCCGGAACGAAAAAAAGCCCCGGTCGCGGCCGGGGCTTTTTCCGTTGCCGGAACTACTGCTGCACCTGCTGGTTGGGGATGATGGTGATGGTCACCCGGCGGTTCATCTGCCTGCCGGCTTCGGTGTCGTTGTCGGCAATCGGCCTGGTCTCGCCGTAACCGATGGTCGCCAGCCGGGCGGCAGCGACGCCATGCCCCGTCAGTGCGCTCTTGACAGCCAGGGCACGCTTCTCGGACAGCTTCTGGTTCAGTTCCTCCGAGCCGGTGCTGTCGGTGTGGCCGGCGATCTGGACCGTGGTCTGGGGATACTGGTTCAGGACCCTGGCGACCCTGGTGATCTCGTCCTGGGCTCCCCCCTTGAGGGCTGCGGAGCCGGTGCTGAACATCAGATCGGACTTGAAGGTCACCGACAGCACGTCCTGGGTCCGCTGGATGGATGCCCCTTCCACATCGGCCAGGGCCTGCCGCATCTCTGCTTCCTGCTTGTCCATATAATTACCGATCATGCCGCCGGTCAGCCCGCCGACGGCAGCACCGAGTGCTGCTCCGATCAGGGTCGAGCCGGTATCGCGGCCGATGGCCTGACCGAGCGCGGCGCCTGCCGCAGCCCCGGTGCCGGTGCCGATCAGGGTGCCTTTCTGGGTCTTGGTCATGGGCTCGGCACAGCCCGCTACGAGAGAAACTCCTAGAAGCAGCAGAGCGGTACGCTTCATATCGTTGGTCTCCTTTTGCAATGGATTTGCCTATTACATAGCACACCCCGGCGCAAATGCAAACCTTCAAGGCCGCACCATGATGCCGATTGCGCGCTGACCATCTTGCGGCTACAATAAAGAGGAAGCGCCGGTTTCCCTTTACCCTGCACACACCGCACCCGCTCTGTCGATCACGAGGACCCTTCCATGAACAGCCGACGCAAACTCCTGATCATTATCGCCGCCATCCTGGCCGCACTGTTCCTCTTCACGACCCTGATCCTGCCGGGAATCGTCCGGAACAAGGTAATCCGCAGCCTGGAAACCGCCACCAGCCGCAAGGCCGAACTTGCCGGTATCTCTCTCAATCCGTTCACCCTCAGTGCCAAACTCCGCGGTTTCCGCCTCTGCGAGCGCGACCGGTCGACGACCTTTGCCTCCTTCAGCAGTGCGCGGATCGCCGTAAGCCCGGCATCGATCTTCCGACAGGCCCTGGTGGTCTCGTCCGTTACGGTCCGGGCACCCTACCTGCACCTGGAACGGACCGCACCGAACAGCTACAACTTCTCCGAACTCCTGGTCCGCAAGGAGCCGCCAAAGCCGGATGCGAAACCGTTTCTCTTCTCGATCAACAACATCGAGATCGACCGCGGCTCCGTCGACTTCATGGACCGCGCCGTCGCCACCCCCACAGCCCACACGGTCCGCAACCTGGAGCTGGCCGTGCCGTTCGTCAGCAACGTCCCCTACCTGGCCGATCGCTACGTCGCCCCCCGGATCAGCGCCAAAGTCAACGGCACCGAGCTTTCAGCCAGCGGCAAGCTGAAGCCGTTGAGCAGCGCAATCGAGGCATCGCTCCACCTCTCGTTGCAGGGTATCGATCTCCCCCATTACCTGGCATACCTGCCCAAAGAGGTCCCGCTCCGGATCGCCAGCGGAGAGCTCACCACCTCCCTGGACCTGGCCTACCGGGTTTCCGCCGCCAACAAGCCCGACCTGACCCTGAAGGGGGACCTGGCCCTGGACAAGCTGTCGGTGACGGAAAAGAGCGGGGCTCCGCTGTTCAACCTCGGCCGGGGGGCGATCAGGATCAACGAGGCCGCGCTGTTTGCCCGCTCCTTCGACCTTGCCCGGCTGACCGTCGTTGACCCGGAAATCTTCCTCGACCGCGCCGCCAACGGCAAATGGAACCTGCAGCGGCTTACCCCGGAACAGCCCGCGGCTCAGTCCGTCAGCCCGAAAAAGGAAGAGTCTGCCGAAAAAGGGATTCCCGCCGCCAAAGAGAAGACCGTGAAACCCCGCATCAACCTCGCGGCCCTGCAGATCACCGGCGGCCGGTTCCACTTTGCCGACCGGCTCCCTGCCAGCGGCTTCCGCACCGACCTGGAGGGGATCGACCTCAACGTGCGGGGGTTCTCCACCGATGCGGGACGCCGGGCAACCTGGACCGCAGCCCTGAAGAGCAGCCGGGGCGAATCGCTCAACGGCAGCGGCGAACTGACCATGGAACCGCTGGCCGTTACCGCCCGCGTCACCCTGGAAAAGATCATGCTCGCCCCGGCCTACCCCTACCTTGCAGCGTACCTCGCCAGCCCGGTCAGCGGCACGGTCGATGCGAGCACCACCCTGGCCTACTCGCCTGCCGGGGGACTTACCCTGAGCGATCTCACCCTTACCGGCCATGCCCTGGCCGCGCGTTTCGGCGACAAGGACGGCATCAACCTGCAAACCCTGACCGTGAGCGGCGCTAATCTGGACCTTGCCAAGCGCACGGCAGGCGTTGAGCTCGTTGAGATTGCCGGTGGAAGCTGCAGGGTATCCCGCATGCCCGACGGCACGATAAGCGCAGCCCGGATTGTCGTTCCGGCAAAGCCCAAGGCCGCCGCACCACCGTCATCCCCTGCGCAGCCCTTCAGTTACCGCATTGCCAAGGTAGCGACCAGCGGCCTGACCCTCGGGTTCAGGGACCTGACCCGCAGCGATCCCCCCGAGTTCACCCTGAGCAGGGTAGCGTTCGCCGTCTCCGAGATCACCGGCCCCCGCACAGCAGCCATGCCCTTCTCCCTGCAGGCGGTCTACGGCAAAAACGGCACGGTCAAAAGCATGGGAACCGTGACCCCGCAACCATTCAAGCTGAAAGGGAAGATGGATATCCGGCGCATTCCGCTGCGCGACTTCGAGGCCTATCTCCCCGACGACCTCAATCTCTTCGTGGCGGACGGCTCGCTGGACAGCCGGATGACGATCAGCCTTGCCAAGGGGAGCAGCGGCATGACCGGCACCTTTGCGGGAAACCTGGGTATCCGCTCTTTCTACTGCCTGGACACCGTCGAGAACGAAGACCTGCTCAAATGGGAGAGCCTGCAGCTTGACGAGGTGAGCGGTGCCATCTCCCCCTTCACCCTGTCCATACGCCAAGTGGCTCTCAGCAACCCCTACGCCCGGGTAGTGATCAACAAGGACGGTTCCCTCAACCTGCAGAACCTGAAGGGGACGAAAGAGGCGGCTGCCACGGTTCAGCCCGGCGCGACCCCGGCGGTGGCACAAGCTGCCCCTGCTCCTGCCTTGGCGGCAGTTCCGGCTCCGGCACCGCGGAAGATCAAGGTCGATACCATCACCGTCCAGGACGGCACCCTCTCCTTTGACGACCGGCACCTCCCGACCACCTTCGCCACTACCTTTTTCAACCTAGGAGGGCGCGTCACCGGGATGTCCAGCGACGAGCGGCAGCAGGCCGATGTCGACCTGCGCGGTAACCTGGAGAACCATTCGCCGCTCAGGATCACCGGCACCCTCAACCCCCTCTGGAGCGAACCGTTCGTCGACCTGAAGGTCAGCTTCACCGACATCGAACTCTCCCCCTTCACCCCCTACTCCGGCACCTATCTGGGGTACACGGTGGACAAGGGAAAACTGTTCCTCGACCTCAAGTACCGGATCGAGAAAAAGACCCTCAACTCCGAGAACCGGCTCTTCTTCGACCAGTTCACCCTGGGGGAGCGGGTTGAGAGCGAAAAGGCCACCTCCCTGCCGGTCCGACTCGCGCTGGCCCTGCTCAAGGACCGCAAGGGAGAGATCCATCTCGATCTCCCGGTCACGGGCCGGACCGACGATCCCAAGTTCAGCGTCTGGGGGGTTGTCCTGCAGATGTTGAAGAACCTGCTGGTAAAAGCCGCCACCTCCCCCTTCTCCCTGCTGGCATCCGCATTCGGCAGCGGGGACGACTTCAGCGTCGTCACCTTCCCTCCCGGCTCGGCCCGACTGGAAACAACGGAACAGGAAAAGCTCGCCAAGCTCGCCAAGGCGCTGGAAGACCGACCCGCCCTGAAACTGGAGATCTCGGGTTTTGTGGACCGGGAACGTGACAGCGAGGGATACCGGCAGGAGCAGCTGCTCCGGAAGCTCAAGACCGAGAAATTCCTCACGCTCAGCAAGGCACGCAAGAACCAGCCGGGTCAGACCCCCGACAATGTGGAGGTTCTCCCCGCAGAGCAGAGCGCTCTCCTGAAGGCTGTCTACGCCAAGGAGAAATTCCCCAAGCCGCGCACCGCCCTGGGGTTCGTCAAATCGCTGCCGGATGCGGAGATGCGGAAACTGATCCTGACCAACACCCCGGTGGGGGATGCGCAGCTGCAGGCTCTGGCCCGCGAGCGGGAGGAAGCGGTCCGCAGCTTCCTGCTGCAGCAGAAGCTGCCGGCAACGCGGCTCTTCCAGAAGAGCGCCGACATCTACAAACCGGCGGAAAAAGAAGGGGTGAGCAACAGCAGGGTGGAATTCGGGGCAGGAGCCAGCTAGTTCCCGTCCGGAAAGGGTTCTTTTCCGCCCTGGCGGCGTCAATCCGCGGGATTGCTTGTGCGGCGTACCGATGTACGCCTCCGCCCAATCCCTTGATTTCCTTGCCAGGACGAAAAATCCCTCCTTTCCGATCCGGGAACCGATAGTTTCTCATCCGGAGTTTCCGATCTGGAAACCTGCGGTGATCCTCCGGTCAGGGAAGGCGGGGCGACAGATAGAGCGCGGTCTGCTTGTCCACGGCAAGGATATGGTCCCGCAGCCATTCGATCAGCATCTGGTTGACCTGCAACGCCACGTCGCTCCCTCCCCCCTTCGTCGCCACCTCTTCCTTCAGAAGGAGGAGCCGCCGGCGAAACAGGTCGTGCTGCTGCCGATGAAACGGCAGGCCGGGGTAGGCAAACCGCTCCTGCAGCACCTCCTCGGTCCGGAAATGCAGCGCCACGTAGTCGTCGAGAAATGCCAGCATGTCGATCACCTCTTCTGCCGCCTTCCCGGCCACGCACGCCTCCAAGAGCGTCTCCATCCGTCTGAACAGTTCACGGTGCTGATTGTCGATCTCTTCCAGCCCCAGGCTCAGTTCATCGTTCCAGCGTGTCATGACCTCTCCTTTCCATCTCCCGGTAACCGAATCCCTTCCGCAAGCTGCTGCAGAGATCTGGCTATAATAATATGCGGATATCCCGCAATTTCAACCTACCCCCCTGATCCATCGCAAATAATCGGTTGCAATGCAGGGTCGACGCTGCTATAAAAGACAAATATGGTCTTTTTTGTACGCAACCTCCCCATTCTGAAAGGAGCGCAGTTCCATGAAACAACGTATCCTCACCATCTTCTCCGCCTGCCTGCTGTCTGCCGCCAGTATCGGCTCTTCTCCCGCCACCGCAGCCACCGTCCTCTTCGATCAGGGGCACAACCAGCGCTTTCTGGCCGGCGAGACCGGCCCGTTGCAGCTGTCCGGTCTTGCCGGGCAGTTCACCCAAAAGGGGTTCACGGTTACCACCCAGAACGGGCCGCTCAGCAAGGAGGCGCTGGCCGGCGTCACGGCCCTGGTCATCTCCGGGCCGTTCGCACCCTACACCCCGGCAGAGGTCGATGCCATCGTTGACTTCGTCGAGCAAGGGGGCCGACTGGCCATCATGCTCCACATCGGCTCGCCGCTCATCCCCCTCCTGGACCGTCTCGGCGTCGTGGTTTCCAACAGCGTCATCCACGAGCAGGAAAACATCATCAAGGACGATGCCCTGAACTTCCGGGTGACCCGGTTCGAACCGGGACCGCTGAGCCAGGGGCTGCAGCAGTTCAGCATCTACGGCGGCTGGGCCCTTTTGAACAATGGGCCGAACACCGCCGTGGTTGCCCGTACCGGCGACAAGGCGTGGGTAGACCTCAACCGCGACCGGACGCTCACGCCGGGCGATGCGGTCCAGGCCTTTGCCGTTGCGGTTTCCGGGACAGCAGGAACCGGACGATTCGTCGTATTCGGCGACGACGCCATCTTCCAGAACCAGCACCTGGACGAAAGCAATTCCATCCTGGCCGCCAATCTGGTATCCTGGCTGGAATGATCGCCTATACCATTACCGTCCAAGACCATTGCCGACCGGTGGGGAGCTGGCTGAGACTACTGCTCCCCACCGCTCCTGCCGGTTATCTTCACCAACTGCTGAAAAAGGGGCATCTTGCCGTCAACGGGGCAACGGTCCGGGAATCCACCCTGCTGCTCCTCTCAGACCGGGTGACCCTCAAGGAGAGCGCCCGGACTCACCAGTTCCTCGCTGCAGCGGCCCCCTTCCTCGACATCCTCTTCGAAGACAGCTGGCTGGTGGCCATCAACAAGCCCCCCGGCCTCCCGATGCACCCGGCAGCAGAAGTCGGCCCCGACAACCTGGTGGATCTGGCAACCGCCATCCTGCAGGAACGGGCGCTGCTCCACGATCCCGACCACCCCTCCACCCTCCGGCTGCGCCCCATAAACCGGCTCGACCGGGGAACCTCCGGTGCGGTCCTGCTCGCCAAATCCTCCAATGCCGCCGGCATGTTCGGCCGGATGGTCATGGAAGAGGGGCTGGGGAAACTCTACCTGGCGGTCGTCTCCGGCAGGTTGCCGGGCAAGGGGGAGATCTCCGCCCCAGTCGAAGGCAAGGAGGCGATGACCGTCTTCAGCAGCCTCTACACCGGCAGGGAGACCTCCCTGGTGGCGCTCTGGCCCCAGACCGGCAGGATGCACCAGCTTCGCCAGCACCTGCGCCACATCGGCCACCCGATCATCGCCGACCGCCGCTACGGCGGCAAGCCTCTCCCCACCTATGCCGGACATGCCCTGCATGCCTTCCGCACCTGGTTCCGCCATCCGGACAGCGGCCAGAACGTGGATATCTGCGCCCCCCTGCCGGAAGGGTTCCTCGACCTCGTTCAGGCGACAGCCGGTCCCTCGTTCGAGCAGCTCCTGGCGGAACTCCCCCGTCTCACCCCGCCGTAGCGACGCTGTTACGACGTTTTATCCCATTACGGCACCACCCTTCCCCAGCGCATTTTGCAATTCTGCAAATGAGTGTAACCCGTGCATTTCATTTGCGACAATCAGTAGAACACCGTTAATACCCATAGTTAGCAAGCGATTTCCCCTGCTTCACAGCCTCTTCCGGGGGGATCGGAGTTGCAGCTCTGCGAAAATCAGGGCAGCCCGCTCCAAGCCATTTTATCCACAAGCAGGCAAATTAACCTGCATCATCGGCTGGTTATATGACTTGCCATTATAAATAAAACAAAGGTATGGAATTTGCTACAAAAAGGGAAGCAGACGTTGATCTATACGTTCAGATGTTCCGCCAAGGAGGATCGCTATGGATACGACAACACGAGGAAAAGGAACGCAGGGCAGTGCTGCGGTAAAGAGGGCTTGCCTGGAGAAACTGCCGTCGGGCCGGTTCATGGACTGCTTCCTCAAGGGTTTCGGCGTCCTGTTCGGCTTCGTCCAGGGACCGGTTCACACCTCACCCCGCAACGGGTGGTGAAAAAAATTATAAGACGCCCCCGGCATGCCCCAAGGGCGTCTTCTGTTTTCAGGCACGTACAAGCTCTTCCGCCCGGCGTTCAGATGCTCCGGCGATGGATGAACCAGTAGGCAAAGGCAACGAACACCACCCCGCCGAGGATGTTCCCCAGGGTCACCGGCAAGAGGT
This sequence comes from Geobacter sp., assembly GCA_009684525.1. NCBI lineage: Bacteria > Pseudomonadati > Thermodesulfobacteriota > Desulfuromonadia > Geobacterales > Geobacteraceae > Geobacter > Geobacter sp. Next base: position 969,285 of record WKKR01000002.1, on the reverse strand, counting down.
TGTCCAGCAGGAATCCCCCCCAGGTAAGCCCCGGCTCGCTCCGCTGCAGCTCTCCGGCCAGCAGGAGACCGGTCGGAATGAAGTACATGTTGGCAATGGAATGCTCGAAGCCGCTGGCGACAAAGGCCATGATCGGCATGTAGCAGGAGAGGATCTTTCCGGTCACGTCCCGGGCTGCCGTGGCCATGAAGACCGCCAGGCAGACCAGCCAGTTGCAGAGGATTCCCCTGACCAGGGCCACGCCGAAGGGGAGATTGCACTTGGCAGCCGCAATCCGGATGGCATGATCGGCCATCGCCCCCCCCTCCCAGAGCCGCGATTCGAACATCAACCAGGCAAAGAAGAGTGAGCCGATAAAGTTCCCCAACAGCACCACGATCCAGTTTTCCGCGAGCTTCCCCCAGGGGATGGCCCCGTGCAGGGCCGCATTGGTGAGCAGGCTGTTGCCGGTGAAGAGCTCGGCGCCGCAGACGACCACCAGCATCAGGCCGAGGGAGAAGACGCTCCCGCCGAGCAGCCTGGAAACGCCGACCCCCAGGTGTACTGCCGCATCCTGCGTCACCACGGTCGCCAGCTGCGCGCCAAAGGCGATGTAGAATCCTGCCAGAAGGCTCAGGACAAAGGTCCGCGATTGAGATTGGGTAAGCACCCGCTGCCCGTTGGCCACGATCGCCGACACCGTCTCTATTGGCGTGAGAAAGCGCTTTTCCATCGTCTATGCCCGCCCCGTCATCTGCCCCGTTTCGACCGTCCCTGCTTTTTATGCCGCTTCAGAGAGGTCTTTTTCTTCTTGTGCTTTCCCGCATGTTTGCCGTTGTCGACATGCACGTTGCCACCAACGACCACCCCCGGTGCCGGCAGCGGCAGGCCCGGCGGTGGCGGAGGTATCGGCAACCCACCCTGAACGTTCACGTTCACGTTCGCCGCCAGGGAAAGGGAAGCACCCAGCACCAGTATCAGCCCTGCAAGCAGGGCGCGTTTTCCATAAGATCGCATCGTGTGTCTCCTTGTTTCTTCCGGTCAGTAACGGATCTCGAATCCGCTGAATGCGCCGCAGCACGGCTCTTCATGGACGATGAGGTTATCCACCCGCGCCGCAGCCGGGCCGCGGCGGCACCATTCCACCAGCGCCAGGACAGCCTGCTCGTCCCCCTCGAAACATCCTTCCACATCGCCATTGCCCAGGTTTCTCACCCAGCCGTCCACGTTCAGATTCCGGGCCGTGAGCTGGGTGTTGTTGCGAAACGCCACCCCCTGGACCCGCCCCTGCACCACCACTCTCCTGCAGACCTTCATTGCTGCAACCTCCCTTATGACTTTCGACCGGTGCGCACCCGTCAAAGACGGGCACTCAGCCACGCATCAGCTCCAGAAACTCGTCCTCGCCCAGGACCGCGACCCCGAGCTGACGGGCCTTGTCCAGCTTGCTGCCGGCCTCAGCGCCTGCCACCACGTAATCGGTCTTTTTCGAGACCGAGCCGGCCGCATGCCCCCCTTCCGCCTCCACCAGCCGCTTTGCCTCGTCGCGCGTAAACCGGGTGAGCGCGCCGGTAAAGACAAAGGTCTTGCCGGTGAACCGCCCGCCAACCCTCTTTTCCTGAGCGGACGGCGCGACACCTGCCGCCAGCAGGCGCTCGATCACCTCGATATTGGCCCGGTTGCGGAAAAAGGTGGCAATACTCTGCGCCACCTGGGGTCCGACTTCCCGGATGGTCAACAGCTCCTCCTCCGACGCCTGCTCCAGGTTCCGGATGCTGCCGAAGGCGGAAGCGAGCAGCTTTGCCGTATGCTCGCCGACGTGGCGGATGCCGAGGGCAAAGATGAAGCGGGAGAGCTCTCGCTGCTTGCTCCCCTCGATGGCGGCCAAGAGGTTCTCAGCCAGCTTCTCCCCCATCCGCTCGAATTTCATGAAGTCGTCGCGGCTGAGGCCGTAGAGGTCGGCCACGCTTTTCACCAGCCCCAGGCGCAGGAGCTGCTCGATGTATTTCTCCCCCAGGCCGTCGATGTCCATGGCGTGCCGGGAAGCGAAATGGATGATCGACTCCCGGATCTGGGCCGGGCAGGAGAGCCCCATGCAGCGGACCGCCACCTCGTCCGGGATCTTCACCACCTCGGAGCCGCAGGCCGGGCAGACAACGGGGATGGCGAGCTGCCGCTCGCTGCCATCCCGCTTATCGGTCAGGACCTTCACCACGGCCGGGATGACGTCGCCGGCCCGCTCCACCACCACGGTGTCGCCGATCCGGATATCCTTCTTCTCCATCTCCTCCCAGTTGTGCAGGGTGGCGCGGCTTACCATCACCCCCGACACCTCGACGGGGCGGAGATGGGCCACCGGCGTGATCACCCCGGTCCGCCCCACCTGGGGCACGATATCCTCCACCAGGGTGGTGGCCTGGCGGGGTGGGAACTTGATCGCCACGGCCCAGCGGGGCGAACGGCTCTTCTCCCCCAGTTCCGCCTGGAGGGGGTAGGAGTCCACCTTCACCACCACGCCGTCGATCTCGTAGGGGAGTGTTTCGCGCTGTGCAGCCATCTGCCGGTAATAGGCGATGATGCCGTCCACCCCCTCCACCCTCTTGATCAGCGGGTTGACCGGCAGACCCCAGGCGGCAATGGTGGCAAGAAACTCCGACTGCGAGGCAAAGCTCCCCCCCTCCACCAGGCCGGGGGCATAGCAGAAAATCGTCAGCGGCCTTCTGGCAGTCACGCGGGAGTCGAGCTGGCGGAGCGAGCCGGCAGCCGCATTGCGCGGGTTGGCAAACGGCGCCTCCCCGGCCTCCTCCCGCTCGGCATTAAGCCGCCGGAACGGCTCCAGCGGCAGGAAGACCTCGCCGCGCACCTCGCAGAGAAGCGGGGGGGAGTCCGTATCCAGCCGTAGCGGCAGGCTCTTGATGGTCTGCAGGTTCTTCGTGATATCTTCGCCGGTGAAGCCGTCGCCACGGGTTGAGCCCGCCGCGAAGCGCCCCTGTTCATAGACCAGTTCCACCGCAATGCCGTCCATCTTCGGTTCGCAGACGTAGGCCAGCGCAGCGCCGCTCTCCATACCGAGAAATCGTTTCACCCGTTCGTCGAAGTCGAGGATATCGGCCTCGGTAAAGGCGTTCTCCAGCGAAAGCATGGGGAGGCGATGGGTGATCTGGGCAAACTTCTCCAGCGGCGCGCTCCCGACCCGGCGGGTGGGCGAATCGGCTGCGGCAAGCTGGGGATACTGCTCCTCCAGCGCCACCAACTCCCGGAACAGGGCGTCGTACTCGGCATCGGAGATCTCCGGCCGGTCATCCCGGTAATAGAGGCGGTTGTGGTGCTCGATCAGTCTGCGCAGCTCTGCTATCCGCTGCGGGGCGGCAAAGAGGTCCATCTACTCCTCCGGAGGGGAAAACTACGCTGCTTATAGCACAGCGGCTCCATATTGGCAACGGAGCCGACGGCCGGAACGAAAGAACCCCCGCTGGCATGGCGGGGGTCCGGTGTCACGATGGAAGAAAAGGTTCTCTGACCCGTAGCGGTTCGACCGCTCAGAAATCGATCTTGAACGTAGTCGGAAGGGCGTCGTTTTTGGTTATGATCGCCTTTCCCTGGGGCGACTGGATGAACTGCAGGAAACGCCTGATGGCAGGAGACTTTCGCTGTCCCAGCACCAGGGTAAACTCCTTGACCATAGGCCAGTTCCCCCTGGCAACCGCCTCCGGGGACGCCTTCTTCCCGTTGAGGGCAAGCGGCCTGATTTTCCCGCCGGATTTCGCGATCACCACCGAATCCACGATACCGATGGCATTGGAGACCCTGGCAAGTTCGTCGGCCATCTCCTTGGATTTGAGCAGAACGCGCACCCTGTCCCCCTTGCTGTTGGAGGCGAAACAGCCGAGTCCTTCCGCCACCGCCAGATAGGTGGAATCGGTGTCTGGGCGCGAGAGCAGGGCAACCGGGGCATCTCCACTGCCAAGCTGTCGCCAGTTTGTGATCCTGCCGGCATAGAGATCGCAAATCTGCCGGTCGGTAAGGTTCGTTACGGTCACGGCACGGTTCACCCCGAATTCCACCGGCACCCTGGCTATTTCGAACTCCTTCAGCTTGAGAGCCTTCAACTCGCGGCTCAGACGTTTGGCGGTCATGCCGATATCGACAGCATTGTCACGCGCGGCAAGGATGCCTCCCACCGTTCCCAGCGATTTCTGATCCACTTCGATGATTTCACCCGGATACTTCTTCATGTAGGCGCCGGCAAGGTCGTTCATCAAAGGGATCATCCCCCCGGAGCCGGCCATCCTGATGGACTCCGCACCAGCCGGCGGGCTCAGAACCGTTACCACAAACAGTGCTGCCAGAATGATCTTGATCATATCCGCTCCTTCAGTGAGGTTGCATGCCCGGCAGCGCCGCCGGAAGGATTAATGATATCACATTATATGTATATCGCATCATGCAAAGAAAACTTGATTATCCTCTCGGGCCACTTGAAGTAATCGTGCTGTAGAGCGGCCAGGGAAGATGGGTGAGGGACCTGCCGGCAAATCCCGGCGCTACGATGGGTTGGCACGGATATCGCCTTGTTGCTTTTCCGGCACCGCTCTGCTATCACAACCGTACAGCCGGATCGCAAGATCCGGCTGTCGTGCGTCCAGGAGGCTCCATCACCGTGATCGATCTGCAATCATTGAACCCCCAGCAACGGGCCGCCGTCGCCCATAACGAAGGACCGCTCCTGGTCCTTGCCGGTGCCGGCTCCGGCAAGACCCGCGTCATCACCAGCCGGATCGCCTATCTGGTCCAGTCCAGGGGGGTCGCCCCGGAGCAGATCCTGGCGGTGACCTTCACCAACAAGGCTGCCCGCGAGATGCAGGAGCGGCTGCAGGAGCTGGTGGGGGGCCAGGCAAAGGGGATGGTGGTCTCCACCTTTCACTCCCTGGGGGTGCGGCTTTTGCGCCAGGAGATCGAGCGGCTCGGATACAAGCGCAACTTCTCCATCTACTCGGGCTCCGACCAGCTGGGGCTGATCCGCCAGGCCCTGAAGGAGGTGAACGACAGCGACCGGAAGTTCGATGCCGACAGCCTGCTCTGGCGGATCTCCGGCGCCAAGAACGCCCTGGTCGGCCCGGACCGGTTCACACCGAGCCACGGCGACGACATCGACATGATGGCGGCAGCGGTCTACCCCCGCTACCAGGCCCTGCTGAAGAGCTGCAATGCCGTGGACTTCGACGACATCATCATGCTGACGGTGGAGCTTTTGCGCGACCATTCCGACGTGCTGGAGCGCTGGCAGGAGCGGTTCCGCTACATCATGGTGGACGAATACCAGGATACCAACCCCTCCCAGTACCTGCTCATCTCGCTCCTGGCGGCAAAGTACCGCAACATCTGCGTGGTGGGGGACGACGACCAGTCCATCTACGGCTGGCGCGGCGCGGACGTGGAAAAGATCCTCTCCTTCGAGCGGGACTACCCCGGCTGCCGGGTCATCACCCTGGAGCAGAACTACCGCTCCACCGGCACCATCCTCGATGCGGCCAACCACGTCATCAAGAACAACAGCAAAAGGAAGGTCAAGTCGCTCTGGACCGATGCCGGGGCCGGGCGCCCCATCGACCTGCTGGTTGCCTGCGACGAGGAGGAAGAGGCGTCAACGGTGGTGGAACGGATTCAGCTTCACTGCTTTCGCGACAAGGCGGGTTACGGCGATGTCGCCATCCTCTACCGGACCAATGCCCAGAGCCGCCCCTTCGAGGAGCAGCTCCGCTTCGCCGGCATCCCTTACGTGCTGATCGGCGGGACGCAGTTTTACGAGCGGAAAGAGGTGAAGGACACCATTGCCTACCTGCGGGCCATTGCCAACCCCAGGGACGAGCAGGCGCTCATCAGGATAGTCAACTTCCCCAAGCGGGGGATCGGCGACACGACCATGCTCCGGCTCAACCAGTGGTCCCTGGAGCATAACGTGCCGCTGTTCGAGACGCTGGGGAGGGTGGCGGAGATCGAGGATATCGCCGAACCGATGCGGGAGAAGATCCTGGCATTCCACGAACTGCTGGAAGAGGAGCGGGAGCGTTTCCGCCGCCCCGGCAACCTGGCTGCCCATGCCGACCGGTTGTTCAAGCGACTGAAGATCGAGGACGAATTCTACCGCTTGAGCGACGATCCGGCAGCGGCCCGGCGGAGGATCGAAAACATCGAGCAGGTGGTCAACTCGCTGGCGGCCTTCGAGTCGCAGACGGTCGGCGTCACCCTTTCCACCTTCCTGGAAAAGGTCACCCTCATGGACGAGGACCGCTTCCCCGGCCGGGACAAGAAAGAGCACGGCAAGGATGCGGTGACCCTGATGTCGCTCCATTCCAGCAAGGGGCTGGAGTTCCCCTACGTCTTTCTGGCCGGGCTGGAGGAGGAGATCCTGCCGCACAAGAAATCGATCTTCGAGGAATGCTCTCTCGACGAGGAGCGGCGGCTCATGTACGTGGGGATCACCCGGGCCCGGTGCCACCTGACCATCACCCGCTGCCTGAAGCGCAAGCACTACGGCAAGCTGGAAGAGCGGGTTCCGTCCCGGTTTCTGGAAGAGATACCGGCCGGGCTCGTGAACCGCCTGGACCTTGAAGGCTCACCCGGTCCCAGCGCCGAAGATGAAGAAAAACTGGCCGGCGATTTCTTCAGCATGATGAAAGGGATGCTTGGCCCCTGAGCGCCCCCTATGTTCACGCATCCAGCACCTCACGCACCTTGACCGCCAGGTCGGGCAGGGAAAACGGTTTCGAGATAAAGTGCACATCCTCGTCGAGCACGCCGTGGTGGGCAACGACATTTGCCGTATAGCCGGACATATACAGGCTCTTGATCTTCGGGCAGACCTGCAGCAGGTTTCTGGCCAGGTCCCGTCCGTTCATCTCGGGCATGACCACATCGGTCAAAAGCAGCCGAATCTCGTCTGCATGCTTGTGCGCCAGCTCGATCGCCTCACTCGGCGTGCTTGCAGCCAAGACGTTGTAACCCTGGCGTTCGAGCAAGGTGGTGGTCATGGTGAGGATGCTCGACTCGTCCTCCACCAGCAGGATGGTCTCCTGTCCGGTTAAAAGGGTCTTTGCAGTATTTTCTATCGCAACCGGGGCGCACTCCCCCTCGTACCGGGAGAAGTATATCTTGAATGTCGTTCCCTGGCCCGGCTCGCTGTACACCTTGATAAAGCCGTTGTTCTGCTGCACGATGCCGTACACCGTGGCAAGTCCGAGCCCGGTCCCCTCGCCGAGACCCTTGGTCGTGAAAAACGGTTCGAAGATGTGCAGCATCGTTCCCTTTTCCATGCCGCATCCGTCGTCGCTCACGGCAAGCATCACGTACTCTCCCGGGATGAATCCGAAGTTGGCATCGCAATAGTCCTTGTCAAAGGTGCTGTTTCTCGTCTCGATGGTGATCTTGCCGATGTCGACGATGGCATCCCTGGCATTGACGCAGAGATTTGCCAGGATCTGGTCTATTTGCGCCGGGTCCATCTTGACCTGCCACAGGTTCGCGGCAGGATGCCAGTTGAGATGGATGTCCTCACCGATGAGCCGTTGCAGCATCTTGAGCATGCTCGTCACAGTCGCATTCATGTCCAGCATCTTTGGCGCAATGGTCTGTTTCCGGGCAAATGCCAGCAGCTGCTGCGTGAGATCGGCAGAGCGCTCGGCAGCATCTCGGATCGCAGCGATATCATCCATGAACAGTCCGGACTGGTTCATTTTCAACAGGGCCAACTCGGCATGACCGAGGATGACCGTCAAAAGATTGTTGAAGTCATGGGCCACCCCTCCGGCCAGCCGCCCCACCGATTCCATCTTCTGCGCCTGCAGGAGTTGGGTTTCGAGTTTGGCTTTCTCCTCTTCGGCCCGCTTCAGTTCCGTGACATCGGAGATCAGCACGAAGAAACCCCGTGCAGTGCCGTCGATCAGATCGGGAATATACTGAGCCCATGTATAGCGAGATTCGCCGGAAGTTTTCACCAGGGTTCTCTCGAACTGCTGCGGTTCTCCCTGCAAAACGCGGCGCATATACGGTTCATTCTTGTTGAACAGCTCTTCCCCCAGCAACTCCCGAACGGTAATCCCGATCAGCTGCTCCGATGTCCTGCCGAACCATTCCCAATATGCCTTGTTGGCGAAACTGCAGCGAAGGTCATCGGTCCAGTACCCCACCATCCCGGGCAGATGGTCGGTCAGCGTCCGGAGGAACCGTTCGCTGGCAATCAGTTTCTCCTCAGCCTGTTTGCGCAGCATGGCCTCGCCGATGTTTTCGGCGATTTCTTCGAGTGTCTCTATCCCTTCCAGGGTAAAACAACCCGTGCGGTGATCGTTCAGTTGGAGCAGCCCGACAATCCCCCCCTTGGCCCGGATCGGAATCAGGGCGACCGATGCGAATCCCTGATGTATGCATTCGTCGCGGGGGTTAGTTCTGGGATCCTCAGCTGCAGCCCCATGGAGCAAGGGAAGAGAATTGTTGGTCCAGGCACTGCCGCCGCTGGTAAAGAGCGGGTTGGAAGGATCCGTTTGCCCGGAAATCACCAGGCCGCAGGTGCATTCCAGACAGACATTGCCGCAATCGTCCCGGCAAACCCCTCCGTCCCGGCTCCTGGCAAGGAGTGAATTCTCTTTTTGCAGGAAATCCTGCGGAAACCCTTCCTGGTAGAAATAGGGGAAGTCGTCCCCATCCTCCAGGCGGATACCCACGGCATCGACGCCGGTTGCCGATTTCAGCAGACCGATGACATGCTGGATTGCCGTGTGCAGATTTTCCTCTTCACTCAGTTCGAGCAGGATCTCCTGCCCCATGCTGCGGTAGGCTTCGGATCGTTTCTGGTCGGTTATGTCGCGGGCAACCACCACGGAACCGACGATCCCGCCATCCTTGTCGCGTATGGGGCTGAAGCTGTAGCTCCCGACCCACGTTTCGCCCGTATCTTTGCGCCGAAGGGTGTATTCGGCATTGGTGGCGGTCTCGCCCCGCAATGCTCGCGGAACTGCCCACATCTCGACCGGGGCCGGTTCTCCGCTTGCCATGAAGACATCGAGGAAACCGGGATATTCGGCAAACGTCCTGGCGCACTCGGACTTGTTCCTGAACCGGTGATACGTGGCAAAGGCATCGTTGAAATCGAGAAATTGGCCGGAAACGTCGGAGATAAACACGGCGTCCGTCATGCTTTCCAACGCCGCCTCCAGTTTCGCCCGGCTTTCCCTCAGCACCTCCTCGGTTTGCTTCCGTTCGCTTATGTCCCTGACAACGGCAATGATTCTCTCATTGCTCTGAGTTGTAATTTTCCGTAAGGAAACCTCGGCCCAGAAGAATGTCCCTGACTTTCTGCGACAATGCCATTCAAAAACCTGTGGTCCTTCAGTCAGTGCCTTACGCACCTTCTCGATCGCTTCTGCCTGCGAATAGGGGGGGGTCCCCTCTGACAGCCGACCGATATCGGTGGACAGGGCCTCGTCACGCGTGTAACCGTAGATCTCCAGCATGCGGTCGTTTATCTCCAGGATGCGCCCGGTCCGAGCCTCATGCACAAAGATGGCCTCGTCCGTCGCATTGAAGATGGCCTGATAGCTTTTCAAGCTCTCGGTCCGGCCACGTTCGGCAATAGACAACTGCTGGACGAAGCGGCTGATCAATGCATACAGGAGCGCTGCCGTGCACAGGATGAAAAGAGAGCCTTTCGCGACAGCCAGTTCCACCATGATGGTCGGATCATGAACCAGCCAGCCGAGCAGCGTGTCAGAACCGTAGATCCATGCCAGTCCAAAAACTGCATATACTGTTACAATCCTTACCGTTTCCAGTCTACGTCCCTGAAGAGTCTGACAAATCATGGTCTGCTCCCCATCATTACCTGCAGCACAATTATTATATGGCTATATCTCATTCTAGAAATGTAATCGATTATGTCAAATGAATACTTACCAACCATAAGCAAGCAGTTCTGCTGTGACTGGCCAGAAAATCAGCTTGCAACGGTTATGCTGGTTTGAGCAAGTACAGGTATCCGGACCTGACTGTTCAGCGTCGACCAGGGCGGGCACTTTCCGAGGCCGGAAACAACAAAGGCCGCCCCGGAACAAGCCGGGGCGGCCTTCATATTGGCATCGGGAGGGAACGGCTATTTCACCGTGTACCCCTCCTTGATCACGTTCATCTCTTTGTGGGTCTCTTCCTTCATCTCCTTGAGCTGTTTCTTCTTGGTCTCTTTTTTCTTCTTCAGCTCCTTGGCGTTTTCCTTGGTCTTTGCCTTTACCTTCTCACCTTCGGCCGCGGCATCACCCTTCGCCTTCTGCAGTTCCTGTTTCTTCATCTCCATTGCCTTCTGCCGTTCCAGCTTCCTCTTTTGCATCTCCTCCTGCTGCTCGGCCCGTTTCCTCTCCATCCCGGCGGCCTGGTCTTTCAGTTGCTTGTCCTTTGCGTCGACCTTCCCCTTGAGCTCCTGTTCCTTCTTGAGAAGAGCACCGGCCGGCGAATACTGCTCGGAAGCCATGCCAACGCCGGCCAGAGTGGCGCTGACGGTAAGTGCCGCAACCATGCAGAGAATCTTTTTCATCGCATTACCTCCTGGGGATATAGTTCCCTCAACTTTAGCAGATAAGCAGGCCAGGGCAAGCAGGGCGGAACGGACAAACGTCCGGCACGGTTCCCGGCAGCTGCTGCGATTATGGAGTCGCCGCCGTGGCCTGGCTGCTGTACGGGCCTTCCCAGACATCCGAGCAGACAGAGACCTGCTGCGTGGCAAAGGTCCGGGCATCGACCGACGGAGAAGGCTCGGTCGAAGCCAATTTGCGGACATAGAACGCCCCGAGGGAAAACGTCAGGTCAGAGGCCCCGTTTTCCTTGCCGAAAAGTGCCAGGCCATTCAAGGGGATATCGCTGTACGATCCACCGATGGCGCTCCAGGAAGAGTTGTTGTAGCTCCCCCAGAACGAATACTGCGTGCCCGTTCTCCTGACCCCCAGATAGTACGGCGCCGTGGATATGGAGCCGGTGGCAATCGCGGTGCCGTCGTTCTTTTGCAGGCTGAAATTATTGTATGTTGCCGATTGGGTCCGCCCCAGGAGATAGGCGCCGGTATCGGTGCCATACACGCCCATGCCGGCAAACGACTGGTCAGTGACGGTATAGTCGTTGAGCTTGACCGCGGCAAAGAAATCACCGGCTGGGAGGCTGTTCAGCAGTAATGCCGCCCCTTGTCTCCCACCGGCATTCCAGGTGTTGTCCTGGGCACCGGAGTAGTTGAAATTCAGGGCGCTGCCGCTTTGCTGAATGGTTCCGTTCCCGGAAAGCAGGGTCCAGAGGCTGCCCAGCGAGCCGGCGCTGAAGTCGTCGAAGATTTCGAACGTTGCGGTGCCGTTGCTGGCGGATAGCGCATTCTGGTTGCCGAAATACATGGAAATGGTGTTGGTCGCCCCCGACTTGTACCAGACCGTTGCCGTGGCGCTGCCATCAGTCCCGTAGGCAATCTTCTCCAGCCAATAGGGAAGCTCCTGCCTGCTGGTTTCGTCGTAAAACCTGATATCGCTGAAGTCCGGCCGCAAACCGGGTGTCAGGGTTGGCGAGAAGTAGATCGTGATCTTGTTCTGGTAATTGGGCTGGAAGTTGGACGACAGGTAGACGGACGTCTTTTTCGTCCAGCAGCCACTGGATGCGAACAGGCCGCTGTTCCATGCCCGCACCCGATATTGGTACGTCTGGCCGCTTTCCACGGAGGTATCCGGATACGAGGTCACATTCGCGCCGACGAAGGCAATCTGGGTGAAATCCGTGCAGTCGGCACCCAGGCAGCGCTCGATCCTGAATCCGGATTCGGCAGCGGTCGTGTCTGTCCAGGCAAGATTGATCTGGGTCGCCGAAACAGGGGTGGCAATGAGGCCTGCAGGGGGGACCAGGGCAGCCGTTGCCGTTGCCGTGGGGCTGTAATCGCTCACCCAGTTGCAACCAGCAGTTGCCTTGTAACCTCTGACGCGATAGCTGTAGCTGGTGCCGTTGCTCAGGGCATCATCGCTGTAGGCCGTCACATCTGCCCCCACCGTTGCGATTTCGGAGAAATCGGAGCAGCCCTCCCCACCGCATCTCTCGATCCGGAATCCTGTTTCATCCGGCGTCTGCGCCCACGAGAGATTGATCCGGGAAGGCGACACGGTAGTCGCGGAAAGCGAGACCGGGGGCACCGGCGTCGGCGTCGTGCCGGTGATGGCGCTGCTGTAAGGCCCGTTCCAGGTTGCCCCGCAGATGGTTGACTGGACTTTTGTTGCGTAATCGAAATAGACGGTCGGCTCTTTTGCCGCCAGCTTGCGGATATAAAAGTAATCCAAGCCGAACGAGAGGGAATTGCTTCCCCACTCCTTGCCGAACAGGACAATCCCGTTGAAGGGGACATCATTGTAGGTATTGCCTTTCTGCTGCAGGTAGAAATTGTCGGTGCCGTAGAAAAACGAGTAGTTTTGCCCCGTCTTCTTCACGGCAAAGACCTCCGGCAGTGTCGACGACGAATAGGAACCGATCAAAACACCGTCGAGCCGGGTCAGGCCGTAATCTTCCGGCGGGCCGCTGTATCTCCCCCACAGATAGGCGCCAGTATCCGAACCATAGACCCCGATGCCGGCATGGGTGGAGGTAGCGACCGTATAGGTGTTCATCTTCACTGCCGCCAGGAAGTCGGTGGCAGGCAGCGAATTCAGGCGAAGTGCCGCCACCTCCCGCCCTTTGGCCGCTGACCAGTCATTGGCCCCGGCACCGGCATAGGAGAAATTGAGAGCCCCACCGCTCTCGCTCACGGAACCGTTGCCCGGAAGCAGCGTCCAACGTGCCGGATCGATGGCGCCGTCGTCGAAATCGTCATAGACCTCGAAGACGGCAGGGCCATTGCTCGCAGATGTGGCGCTCGGATTGCCGAAGTACATGTAGACCGCATTGCTGGCACCGGTCTTGACCCAGACGACCGCACTATAGGAATTGGTTTTGCTCTCCAGCCAGTAAGGGAGCTCCTGACCGGTCGCGGCATCGTAGAAGCGCACATCCGCGAAATCGGCCCGGACTGCGGCGTTGGAGGAGATGGTCACCCTGGTCTGGTAGTTGGGCTGGAACGAGGAGATGTTCAGCGGCACGCGCCATTGCCAGCAACCGCCGCCGCTGTTTGAAAATCCTCTGCTCACGGCATTGACCCGATAGCTGTAGCTGGCCCCGGTGCAGACCGAAGCATCGGCGTACGCGCTGCCGACAACCGTTGCGATCGCCGTGAAATCGCTGCAGGCGTCCCCCAGGCAGCGTTCGACGTTGTACGCCGTTTCGGACCGGGCATTGTCCAGCCAGGAGAGGTTCAGTTGCGTGGTGTTGTAGGGCGTAACGGTCAGTGCGGGCGCCAAAACGGCGGTAGTTCCGCCGGTAGGCTCGCTGTACGGGGTTTCCCAGGCGCAGGACGCGGTTTTGTACGCTTTGACCCGGTACGAATAGGTCTCGCCGAGAATGAGCCCCACGTCGCTGTACGTTGTCACTCCGGCTGCCACGGTCGCAATCTGGGCAAATGAGCTGCAGCCCGCTCCCTGGCAGCGTTCGATGACGAAGCCGCTTTCGTCGGTGGTATGTCGCGCCCAGGTCAGATCGATCTGGGTGTCGTAGAGCTTCAGGGTCAGGGCGTCGGGCGCTTCCGGTGTCGGTGTGGTAACGGTCACCGCGGCGCTGTACGGATTTTCCCATCCCAGCGTGAGGCACGATGCCAGCGCCTCTTCGGCGCCAATGGCCGCGGTCGGTTCGGTAGCGGCATACTTCCGCACATAGAAATCATCCATGGAAAAGGACAAGGCATTCGTGCCGTTCGTGGTCTCCTTGCCGAAGAGGGAGAGGCGGGTTGGAGTCAGATCGCTGTAGGGGCCCCCGACCAAAGTCCAGTTGGCATTGTCGTGACTGAGGAAAAACGAGAAACTACTGCCGGTCTTTTTCACGGCCAGGTAGGCCGGTGTTGCCGTGGCAGCAGAGCTGGCGGCGTTGCTCCCGTCCAGTTTTTCCACCCGGAACGAATCTTCAGGGGTCGCATCGTTACGGTACCGGCCAAAGGTATATGCCATGGCCGTGTTGGAGAGCGCAATCCCGGCAAAGGTCTGATTGTTGGCCGTGTAGTTGTTCAACCTGATCTGGGCGTGGAAGTCCGTTCCCAGGCTGGAGCATGCCTCAAGAATCTCTGTCCTTCTCGTTGCGGCAGTCCAGGTGTAATCGTAGCCGGAACCGTAGGCAAAATTGGCGGTACCGTTGCCGGCGGTTATGTAGAGGTAGCCGTTGTCGTTATTATACGACCAGATGGTATCCAGCCATTTGGGCCGCTCGCTGTAGGCGAGGCTGATGGCGTCGCGGAAATCGTCGAAGACCTCGAATGTCGCCCTGCCGTTGCTTGATGAGAGGGCAGCGGGGTTGCCGTAATAGAGATAGATGTCGTTGGTTGCTCCTGTCCTGAGCCAGAAGGTAGCGGTCTCCCCGTCGGTTTTCGAGTCGAGCCAATAGGGGATTTCCCTGCCGGCACGGACATCGTAGAAGCGCAGGTCATCGAACGTGCTCTTCATATCCGGGGCATAGGGGACAACCACCCGGGTCTGGAAGTTGGGTTGGAAGTCTGTTATCGCCAATGGCGCACGCTTGCTCCAGCAGCCGCCACCGGCATTGGACAGCCCTTTGTTGACCGCCTTCGCCCGGTACCTGTAGGTGGTGGCACTGCAGACCGATTGGTCCGCGCTGCTCTGATACCGGGCCAGCACCTCTGCTGCCGACAGGGCACGGCGATAGAGCACCGCCCCGTCTACCAGCCCCTTGTAACGGTTATGCTCCCCGACCGCATACCCTTTGCCTGCGCCGAAAATCGCAACCAGCGCCTTGTCGGTCTGCACCAGGTTTATCATCTGCCTGTTGACAAAGGCCCCATTGCCATAGGTTCGCAGGCGGGTCCCGTCATAGGTGAGCACGACATGCGTCCACTGGTTGTCCGGTGCCGTTATCTGGCCCGTGGTGCTGGAACTCGTATAGGGGTTTGTACCGCCGATGTAATAGGAATATCCCCATTGCACCGTGCCGTTGCTGTTCCGGATGAGCCGGATGAATGGGGTGCTGGTGTCAACGGTCGCCGAATCCCCCCACTGGAAGATCATTTTCTGGGCATTGAGCGGTTCCGGCCTGATCCACATCTCGATGGTCCACTGGTAGAAACTCCTGCCATCGACACCTGCCGCAACATAGCCGTCTATTCCGTCAAAACTCCCGGCCCTGCCGGATTTCCCCCCGGCAACCGTGGTTGCCCCGCCAAAGGCGGTCCCGTGGTTGTCGTTGCCCGAACTGTCCGTCACTTCACCTGCCGCGCCGGTCCAGCCCGATTCGTCCAGGTTCAGGGAGAGCACTGTGGCAGGGTCCTTGTCGAGGGAAGCGATCTGCGTGAAATTTTCGCACCCGGCGCCTGAGCAGCGATCGAGCGTGTAGCCTGAAACCCTGGTGCTGTTGTCCGTCCAGAAGAAGTTCGCCGTGGTCGTGTCGCCGGCAGCAACGGCAAAATCGTTGAGCAGAGGGGCAGAGCTATCCGCTGATGCGAGAGGCGTGTAATCGCTTTCCCAGGGGCATGCGGCATCCTTGTAGGCCCTGACCCGGTACGAATAGCTCCCCGGCGCAATGCCGTTGTCCAGATACGACCTGACAGCCGTGCCAACGGTTGCGATCTGCGTGAATCCGCTGCATCCGGAGCCGGCACATCTCTCTATCCTGAAACCGGTCTGCTCGGTGCCGGTCTGGCTCCACGACAGCAAGACCCGGCTTTCGGACTGCACTGCGGCAGTCAGATCGGTCGGTGCAACCGGCAGGGAAGTGGAGACGTCGACCGTATTGGACACCTGCTCCCATTCCCCTGACTTAAAGGCCCTGACCCGGTAGAGATAGCTCATGCCGCTGCAGACAGATGCATCGGTATATTGGGTGACATCCGGGCCGGCCGTGAATATCTCCGCGAAATCGGAACAAGCCTCGCCGCTGCACCGTTCAACGGCAAAACCGGTTTCATCGCTGAAATCGAGCCAGGTGATGCCGATCCGGGTGGAATCGAGAGGGGTCGCCACGGTTCCGCTGCCGATGTTCACGGCAGTGAAGTTCAAGCTGGTATTTGCCCCGCATACCTGGCTTGAGAGCGGGCTGAAGGGGACTGCCCCCGGTTCCGGCACCACCCGGTAACAGCCGTTGTCGAGCTTGCCGAAGCTGTAGTACCCACCGCTTATGGTCTGCTGGGTCCGCAGGACCGTGCCGTTCATGTCCTGCAGAGAAAGCATCACGCCTTCCTGACCGACCCCGCCCTGGTCGGTCACCCTTCCCTTCACCCGGATCCTGGTGTCGGTCGCCTTGAAGTCGAGATTGCGGATCGCTTCGCAGACGGTCCGTGCAGCCGGCGCAAAGGTGAATGTCCCTGCCACTGGCTCGACGGTGACGCAGCTTTTGCGGACAAGGCTGCTGTACTTGCCGATGTACGTCTCCATGGTGGTCGATGTCTGTGATGAGGAGAGCAGCGTGCCGTCTGCATCCTTTATGGTGACGGTAATGGGGAAGCGCACAGGGGTCCCGCTTCCGTTGTAGATCTCTCCGCCGACATCCATGGTTTCACGCGCCAGGCTGCTGAAGTGTATGGACGAGGAACTGTCGCAGACCTCCCGGGAGGGGGGCGTGAACTGGTACCGTTCATCGACCGGTTCGATGGTGTAGCAATCCGGCGGCACCGGGTCGAATTGATAGACGCCCGGCGTCGTCCATTGGGGGCTCTTGTAATAAACCGTCCCCCCTTTGCGCAGGTGGATGGTCGCAGCGGCCGGATCACCGCTCAAAGCATCGGTTACCGTTCCCCCGATGACAATCGGAGGAACCGCGGGTTGGCCGATAACGTTGAGGGTGGTGATACTCTCGCCCCCTATGCCGCACACGCTTTGCACCGCTGGCGCAAAGACATAGCCGAACTTTTGCGCTTCAATGCTGTAGCACCCTTCGACCACCCTGTTATAGAAACTGAAGGAGCCGGTGACCGTCTGGGACAATACGACCTTGCCGCTGGCGTCTTTGAGGTTGACCGTGACGTTGGGGATATCGTCGCCCCCGTCGTCATGCAGAGAACCGGAGAGCTGCTGAATCACGCTTGCCGGATGATAGGTGAAATCGACGTGACTATCCGTAAAGCAGACCTCCCTGGTTTCGGGAGTATACGCGTAGCTCGCCTCATAGCTCGGCTTCACCGTATAGCAATCGTCGTCCACCTCGCCGAAGCTATAGATGCCGTCGTTGTTCGTCGACGTAGTCCCGACGGTGACATCCCCTTTCAGGAGCGTGAGGTAGGCCGGCTTTCCGGCTCCGCTCTGGTCGGTGATCCGGCCGCCGATGGTGATTTTCGGTTCAATATCGACGCTTGAGGAGTGGAAGTCGATAACGGCAGACTGCCCGCCGTTGATGGGCGATATCCAGGCCGTCTTGCTGGCCGGGTTGAAGAGACGGCCCTCTTTGGCGACTTCGATGGAGTAGTTAACGCCCAACTCCACGGGGTTGAATGCATAATAGCCGGCAGCATCGGTCGTTGTCGTGTCAACGACTGCCGGTACCGCCAGCGGGTTTTTCAACTGTACGGTCACCCCTTCCAGTCCGAGACCGGTTTCATGGTCGGTGACATGCCCTTTGAACGTCGTGGAGACCGGATCCCCCGGCGGGACCTGCGCCGTCAGCGGGTTGAGCTGCGAGTAGGGGGCGTCGCCGGCGTTATCCCTGATCTGCACGCTGATGCTGTACGTGCCCGCAGTCTGGTAGGTATGCTGGAACGTTGCCCCCGAAGGGCTGTCCGTCAAGGCGAGAGGCTGATTGAGGTTGGTTGAGCCGTCATTCCAGCTGATATAGATCGTACCGGTCCCGGAGTGACCGCATTCGTTGAAGTCCGGGTCGGTGGAAAGGTCGGTGAGCGTGACCGTCATGCCGTCAACGGCTACGGCGACATTGGCTGAGGGCCTGATGTTGGTCTCATCGACCGGGATATAGAGGTTATTGTAGAGGAGGTGGCGCGTCTTATCCCGCACCGTTGCCTTGACGATATAATTGCCCCTGTCGGCAAAGCGATGCGATACGGAAAAACTGCCGCTCGCAGTGCTGCCGTCGCCAAAGTCCCAGGTAATGCTCAACGGGGAGATCTCACCCCGTGCGAGCAGCTCTGCGTCATCGACGCTAAAGGTATAGGTGTGGCAGTCCGTCTTGGCATAGGTGACATTCACATAGACGGGCGCCTCGCCCCAGCTCTCATCACCGGTGGGGTGATTCCGGTTGTGGCAGACGATGGTCGAGCATTTCCCGCCACCCGGATCGTAGTCGTAACGAAAGCTTATGCCGGGGCCGGGAACCACGTCGTACACGCCATTCCCATGCTTGCCGGCGTCCTTGATCGTAGTGCCGTCATCGGTAGTCGCAAAATGGCAGCTGGTGCACCCCTCTACCCGATGATCCCCGATGTAATGGTAGTTCGCCTTCGGTCCGGGCTTGAAAAAGGAATCCTGACCATACTTGACCCAGTAAGCCTGCCCGTAGTCGGGGGGCGTATCGTGACATGAGGTGCACGTGATTGCACTGCTTTCGCCCCAGGTCGGCGTGGTATGATTCGCGAACGTCGCCCCGCTGAAGCCGATAACGCCGCTGGCCACGGCGGTCCCGTCGCTGTGGCAATAGATGTTGCGACAGGAACCGTAGGTCTTCCCGGCCGACTGGCTCGGGAGAAACCTGGTCAGGTCGCCGCTGTAGGTGCCGCCGGGAACCGGCGAGAATTGCAGTTGCAGGCGCCCGCTGGTGGCATGGCTGAAGGTGGCATGCGTCGAATGACAGGATTCGCAGGCAATGCCGGCATGTTTGCCGCCTGCGCCGGGATGGCCGCCGCTGGTCGGGTTGTCCGCATGGCACTTGTTGCAATCATCCGGCGAGGTGAACGGGGGAGAACCCCAGAGCGGTGTCTGCGACTCAAAGTGGCAGTTGACGTTGGAACAGCTCCCAAGTTGGGGCAGAGTGGTCTGGTTGAAGAAGACCGCCTTTGCCGCCCCCTTGGCATATACCCCCTTGTCGGGGTGGGGAGAGTTATTGATGTTGGCCGAAATCTGTATCTTGCCGTCACGATGGTTTGGCAAATACGAGGAAGGAAGGCTCTCCTCTCCGCTATGGCAGGGGTTGCACGACTTCGGTTCGACGGCAGCTCCCATGTGACTGCGATGGTTGCCCTGGAACCCGCCGCTTGAAATATCCCGGACCAGGGCATCGACGGGGCGGAAATCCACCGGGTTTTTTGTCCCGTGACACTCATAACACTCTATGCCGGCCAAGGCTCCGGACGGGATGGAGAAACAGGAAATACCGATAAGCAGAAGCATCTTCCGGAGCCGGGATGAAAGCCCCCCACAGAGTCGCATTTTTTCCCCTTTACCTCATGGAACTTTGCCTCCTCTCCCTGTAGTCAGACATTCGTTGCTGCATGTACGACAACTGGGCAAACTAAGGCGCTTTCATTAATTGCACTTAGTGTGCCACCGACTGACGAACAGCAACGCCATAATAAACAACGGTTTTCATCATCGAAAATGCAACAGGGATTCGCTATATAGCGAAACGTATAGGCCAAACCCCTGCTGAAATGTAATGGTAGGGCTCATGAGAAATGGGACAAAAAAAGGGGCGCTTTCGGCGCCCCTCTCGAATGATATCTGACCTGTTCTGCTATTCGACCTTTTTCATCTCGTTGCCACAGGCACATTTGCCCGGCTTCTGGCTGACGGTGCCGCAGTTGCACCCTTCACCGCAGGCACAGGCATACTTCGCCTTTACCGGAAAGGTCAATTCCTTACCCTTTACCTTCACGAAGATCTTGCCGCCGGCGATCTTGTCAATCTTCGTCTTTTCCATCGCCTTGCTGCAGCTGCAGTTGCCCGCCTTGCGAGCTACGGTCAGACAGTCACAGCTGGCGCCGCAGGAGCAGACATAGACCGTTTCACCCTTTTTGTAGACCGGCAGATCCTTGTCGGCAAACGCCGCAACGGAGAATGCCAACCCAACCGCCACCACCAGAGCAATCAATCCTTTTTTCATCACTACCTCCATGTATCAAGATGTCTATGGGATTGAATTATGCCAATTATTGGATAAATTTAGCAACCTTTTTTCTCAACTTTCCCCGGCGCTCTTGGGAGCAGCAGGTTTACGGGGACCGCGGCGCCGCTTCTTCTTGGGGGCGGCAGCTTCACCCGCTGCTTCGCCGGGCCGGGCATGGGGGCGCTCGTGGCTCCTGCCGTGGGTCTTGGTTTCCAGGGGCTTGTGCCGTGGCTTGCTCCGCTTGTAGTCGTGGACGAACAGATCGTCCTCGGCCCACTCCACCGGGATCTTTTCTTTGATGTACTCGTGGATCGCCTCGATATGGAAGACCCCGTCCTCATCGGCCAGGGAGATCGCCTTCCCTTCTGCGCCCGCCCTGGCAGTACGGCCAATGCGGTGGACGTAATCCTCCGCGTCCTGGGGGAGATCGTAGTTGATGACGTGGGAAACCCCTTCGATGTGAAGACCCCGGGAAGCGACATCAGTGGCGATCAGGATCGGCAGTTTCCCCTCCTTGAAGTCCTCCAGGATTTTCATCCGCTTGCGCTGCTCCACATCGCCGGAGATCACCCGACAGGGGGAGTCGTTGGCGTTGAGCCGGTCGAAAAGGAACTCGGCCTCCCGCTTGGTATTGACGAAGATCATGGTCCGCGCCATCCCCTCCCGGCGAAGAAGGCCCAACAGGAGCGGGAATTTTTCCTTGCGCGAGGCATGGTAGACGACCTGGCTGACCCGTTCCGCCGTCATCTGGTCCGGTGTCACCGCCACCTTCTGCGGCACGTTCATGAATTCGTAGGCCAGCTCCATGACCCGCTGGTTGAGGGTGGCGGAAAACATCATGTTCTGGCGGCGGTCAAAAGGGGGGAGACGGCGGAGGATGAAGCGGAGATCAGCGATGAATCCCATGTCGAACATCCGGTCGGCCTCGTCGATGACCAGGACCTCGATCCCCTTGAGGCTGTAGACCTTCTGCTTCAGATAGTCGATCAGCCGCCCCGGTGTGCCGATGACCACATCGGCCCCTTCCTTGAGGGCGTTCTTCTGCTTCATGTAGTCGACGCCGCCGTAGATCGCCTGGATGGCGAAACCGCAGTGCAACCCCAACTGCTGGGCATCCTTCTCGATCTGCACCACCAGTTCGCGGGTGGGGGCCAGGATCAGGGCGCGCGGCTGACGCGGTTCCCCCTGCCGTTTCTGACCGAGGAGCTTGGTAAAGAGCGTGATGAGAAAGGCGGCTGTCTTGCCGGTCCCGGTCTGGGCCTGACCTGCCACGTCTTTGCCCGACAGGGCCAAAGGCAGGGTTTCCGCCTGGATGGGGGTACAATCGGTGAATCCGGCATCCTCGATCCCACGCCTGACCTGCTCGGGGAGGTTCAACTCTTTGAATTGCATTATATTTCCTTGTACCTGCGAAGTTAGGGCCACCGTAACACAGACAGGAAGAGATGGCAAGGCAGAGCGGCCCGTGGCCCGAGGATCAGGGACTGCTCACCGCTAGTACTCCCCGCCTGTCAAAATGGCCGTGACGCTCCCCACCTTGACCTTGGTCCGGGCCTTGACCGGGATGCGGCGGTGGTCGTCGGTGAGCCAGATGGTTGCGCCCCCTTTCCCTTCGAAGACCCCTTCGGGCTTGACCAGAGGCTTCACCACGATGGTGTCGAATTCACCCACCGGAGTGCTGACCCGCTCCTTGCGCAGGACCTGCACCTCGATCCGCTGCAGTTCCTTGCCGTCAAGGATATGCAGGTAGACCGGTCGCCCGACCTTGAGGTCGAGAAAACGGACATAGTAGAAGCTCGCATAGACGTCATAGGTATTTTCGACAATGGGGATCTCTTTCCGTTCGCCACCGATCCGGTCGTGGTAGATCGCCGTGGCGGACGCCTGGAAAAATATCAGTTCGCGGTCCCGGCGGCGCGCCCCCTCGCGGATCTGCATGCGGAAGGAGCGCGACTGGCCGGGAAAGGGCTCCGTCTTGACCAGCACGCTCTCGATGCGGTCCTCCACCGGGAAAAAGGCGGAAAGCCAGTCGTTGGAGCGGGCCGTGGAGACGATCCGCCGCACCATCCCCTCCTCGGTGATCTCCTGTGTGGCAACCCCCACCGGGATGCCGGTCCAGGAGAGGTTATAGACCAGCCGCTCGGGAACCCGCCCGGCAGCATGAACCGTCCCGGCCAGAGTTGCCACGAAGAGACATACACCGAGCCAACAGAGCGCCTTTCTCATGCGTTCGGCTCTCCACCCGCTTCTCCCTCGCGTACCGAACCTTCGTGCGGGAGAATGACCGGATCGAGCGGCAGACGGACCGTGAACGTCGTCCCCTTGCCGACCTCGCTGGAGACGTCGATGGTGCCGCTGTGTTTCATGATAATGTCATTGCTGATGGCGAGACCGAGGCCAGTCCCTCTGCCAGCCTCCTTGGTGGTGAAGAACGGCTCGAAAATACGGGACCTGATCTCCTCGGTCATACCACACCCGGTGTCGGAAACCGCCAGACAGACACCCTTTTCGTCCTGCCAGGTCCGTACCGTGATCGCCCCTTCGCCTTTCATGGCATGGGCCGCATTGACCAACAGATTCATGATGACCTGGTTGAGCTGAGACGGATAGCACCTGATCGGCGGGATCTCCCCGAACTCTCTGTTCAGCGTGGCCACGTACTTGATTTCGTTCCAGACGATGTTCAGGGTGCTTTCGACCAGTTCGTTCAGATCCGCCAGTTCCAGGACATCGTCATCCTTGCGGGCAAAACTCTTCAGGCTCGCCACGATCTTCCTGATCCTGGTGACCCCTTCCAGCGATTCATCCAGAAGAACCCTGACATCGTTGACCAGATAGTCGATCTTCCGGGCCTTCCGGTACTGCTCCTGCTCCGCCAGGAGTTCCAGGGGGCAGGACGCTTTCATCCGTTCGGTCTGCCAGTCGATGAAATCCGTCAGCCGGACCAGGTACTTGTCCAGGCTCCCCAGGTTGCTGGCGATGAACGCGAGCGGATTATTGATCTCGTGGGCAACGCCTGCCGAGAGCAGGCCGATGGTTGCCATCTTTTCCGACAGCACCGACTGGGCATGCACCGCTTGCAACTCCCTGACCTTCTCGGCAAGCGCCTGCTCCAGTTGCAGGGTATGGTCCTTTTCCAGTCGGGCCAGGCTGCGATATCTGATCCCTTTTGCAATGGCGGCTAACAGGCACTCAAACTCGAACGGCTTGATGATGAAGTCGAATGCCCCCTTTTTTATGGCTTCGACCGCCATCTCCAGATTGCCGTAGGCGGTCATGAGAATAACCGGTATATCGGGATCGATGTCGCGAATATGGCCGAGGAATTCTACCCCGTTCATCACCGGCATTTTCACGTCGGTGATGATCAGGTCGCAACCGTCCAGGCGATATGCCTCCAGGGCATCAACGCAGTTGTCAAAGGCCACCACTCGATACCCGTGCCGCTCCAGGTACGACATGATGCTCTTGCGTACGTGCAGTTCGTCATCCACGACCATGATCCTGTGTCCGTGCTGCATGTCGTCAGGTTCACTGTGCATAGCCATCCCTCTTTCCCGGAGATTCGTTTGCATGTAACTGCCCGTCGAGAAGCTGCCTGACGGTTCTCAGCAGCTCCATGGGCGAAACCGGTTTGGGCAAAAAAACCACCCCGTCCGGCAAAAGACCTTTCTTCGCGATGATGTCGACCGGATACCCGCTGACGAATAGCGTCTTCATGTCCGGTTTCATCAGGACAATATCCTCATGGACTGCCCTGCCATGCTTCCTGGGCAGGATCGTGTCCAGGATGACCAGGGCTATCTCCGGGGCACAGCTGCGGAAGAGATCCGTCCCTTCCTCGCCGTCGGCTGCTTCGAGGACCTGATAGCCGAACTGCTGCAGGATATGGCTCATCACCTGGCGTATGGCCGGTTCATCTTCGACAACTAGGATCGTTTCCGTCCCTCCCCGGATCGGCAGGAGCCGTTTTTCCCGATCGACCGCCTCAGTCGCATCGGCAAGGGGAAAGTAGATGCTGAAGGTGGCCCCGGAACCGGGCCTGCTGGCAACCCTGACGAATCCGTGATGCTGCTTGACGATCCCGTAGAGGATCGAGAGCCCGAGACCGGTCCCCTTGCCCGGCTCCTTGGTGGTGAAAAACGGCTCGAAGCCACGGGCAACGGTCGCCTCGTCCATGCCGCACCCCGTATCGGTCACGGAAAGGAGGGCATAGGGGCCGTGGGCATCGGAATCGCTCAACAGAGGATTCCCCGGCTCCAACATGACCGCGTCCGTGGAGATTACCAGGGTTCCGCCATCGGGCATGGCATCATGGGCATTGGTTGCCAGATTCATCAGGATCTGCTCGATCTGGCCGTAATCGGCCATGAGGAAAAGCGAAGAAGCCGACAGATGTGTCTCGATGGTAATATGCTCGCCAACGAGGCGGCAGATCAGAGTGGTGATGGTAGCAACGATGTCGTTGAGGTTTAACAGCCTCGGATTCATAACCTGATGCCGGCTGAACGCCAATAGCCCCCTGGTGAGGTTGGCAGCCCGCTCCGACAGCGCCATCAGGCTGTCGACATAGTGCGGGATCTTGCCGCTCAGCTGCTCCTCCATCTGCAGGATCGTGCAATAGCCGATCATGGCTGTCACGATGTTGTTGAAATCGTGGGCGATGCCGCCGGCTAGGGTGCCGACCGCCTCCATTTTCTGCGACTGGAACAGCTGGTGTTCCAGGTTTTTCCGTCCCGTAACATCGCGGATCACGAGGCTCGTCTTCTGCTCCCCTTCCCGGTCGGAAAAGACTGCTGAGGATATCTCTGCCGGGAAACGACTGCCATCGCCGCGAATCATCGTGAGTTCGCCCCGGCAGCGCCCGGTTTTCTTCCGCTCCTCCAGGAGCATGGCTGCCCTGGCATCGTCCATGTCCACGAGCCTTGACCGGCCGGCGCCGCAGATCTCCTCCTCGGTCATGCCGAAGATGCGGCAGGCCTCGGGGTTGGCCGCAATGATGCCACCATCGATCCTAGTCAGCATGATCGCATCGATACTGTTCTCAAAGATCATGCGGAAGCGCTCGTTACTCTCCCGCAGCGCCTCCTCGGCGCGTTGCCGCTCACAAAGCTCCCGCTTTTCTTTCAGGGCACGCCGGACAGCGGGAACCAGGCGGTTCAGCCGGTTTTTGAGCACATAGTCGGTGGCGCCGCAGCGCATGGAATCGATGGCCTTTTCCTCTCCCAGAGTACCGGAGACAAAGATGAAGGGGATCTGGGGAAATCGCTGGCGCGCCAGAGCCAGGGCGCTCATGCCGTCATAGAGGGGGAGCGAGAAATCGGCGAGGATCAGGTCGATCCGCTCCCGCTCCAGGGCATCGATGAAGGTGGCCTCGGCGTCGACCCGCTCGACGACGATCTCGGGCCAGACCTCTTCGAGGGTGGCGCGGACCAGCTCGCCGTCTGCCGGGTTGTCCTCCAGGTGGAGCAAGCGCAACGGTTCGAACATGGCGGACTCCCTATCTCGCAATTCCGGGCGGCGGTTCGTTGATCAGCGCCCAGAAGGCGCCGAGTTCCCTGACCGCGTCCATGAAGGCCCGGAATTCCACCGGCTTGACCACATAGGCATTGACCCCGAGTCGATACCCCTCGATCAGGTCGCACTCCTCGCGGGACGAAGTGAGGATCACCACCGGGACCGTTTTCAGCGCTTCGTCGTCCTTGATGGCTTTCAGGACCTGGAGGCCGTCCACCTTGGGGAGCTTGAGGTCCAGGAGGATCACCACCGGGTTGTTGCTTGTCCGGCCGGCAAAGCTCCCTCGGCGAAAGAGGTAATCCAGGGCCTCTTCACCATCGTGCACCCATTCCACCTTGTTGGCAAGGTTGTGCTCGGCGAGCGCCTCCATGGTCAGTTCCGCATCATTGGGATTATCTTCGACCAGCAGGATGTTCCTGATTTGGTTCACCATCTCTTATGCCTCCTTTTGCGGCAGCGAAAAATAGAATGCCGCACCGCCTCCCACGCTCCCTTCGCCCCAGGTGCGCCCCCCGTGCCGGCCGATGATCCGCCGCACATTGGCCAGACCGACGCCGGTCCCTTCGAACTCCTCGGTGCGGTGCAGGCGTTGAAACAGGCCGAACAGCTTGTCCTCGTATTTCATGTTGAACCCGACGCCGTTGTCACGGACGTAAAAGACGAACTCACGCTGTGCCTCGTTGTTTGACCAGCCGACCTCGATGACGGCTTGTGCCCGTGTCCGGGTAAACTTGAGGGCATTGCCGAGCAGATTGTCGAAGACCAGCCTGAGCATGGCGGCATCACAACGGACCACCGGCAGGGGCGTCACCTGCCAGTCGATCTCCCGGCCAGCGGTCTCAGCCGCAAGACCATGCCGCGAAGCCTCCAGCACCTGCTGCAGGTTCACGGCAGTTGTAACCATATCCACCCGCCCCATGCGGGAAAAGGAGAGCAGATCGTCGATCAGTTCCCCCATGGTGCGGGCCGAGGCACTGATCACCTCCAGGTAATGGTGCTCC
Organism: Geobacter sp.; assembly: GCA_009684525.1. Taxonomy (NCBI): domain Bacteria; kingdom Pseudomonadati; phylum Thermodesulfobacteriota; class Desulfuromonadia; order Geobacterales; family Geobacteraceae; genus Geobacter; species Geobacter sp. The sequence goes on along the minus strand of WKKR01000002.1, from coordinate 942,655 downwards.
TTCTCGTCCAGCTTCCCCCGTGCCCGCTTGTTCAGCAGCTCTGCAAAACCGGACATCCCCCTGAGCGGTGCCCGCAGGTCATGGGATACCGAGTAGGCAAACGCCTCCAGCTCCTTGTTGGCCATTTCCAACTGGATGGTCCGTTCGACGACCCGTTGCTCCAGCTCCTCATTGAGCTTGAGGACCTCCTCCTCCGCCCTGGTCCGGGCATGCTCGACAACCAGCTGCTGCTTGAGCCACTGGTTGTCGCGCTGCTTCCAGAACAGGCTCACCCCGAAGGCAGCCACCACGACAAGGGCCAGGATGATCACGCCGTTTCTCACGGCCTGGTGGCGTAGCGGCGCATATATCTCGTCCTGATCAACCTTTGCCACCATGAACCAGGGAGTGCCGGGGATGGGGTTCACCGCAGCAAGGACCGGTACCTTGCGATAATCCGTCCCCTCCAGGATGCCGGTCCTGCCCATGACTGCCATGCCTGCGGGCAGATGCTGCCCGGCGTCGAGAGGGATGCGCAGAGAAAGGGACGCATGCGTGTAATGGCGAAGATCGCTCAGGAACAAGACATCGTTCCCCTCCCTCCGTACCAGCAGCGTTTCGGCTGTTTTGCTGGGTGTCGGCCAGGTTCGGATAAGGGGGAAAAGGAACTGCTGCGGGTCGATCTGCAGCAGAAGCACGCCGTTAGCTTGCATTCCTCCCACCAAGTCGCCCCCCAGCCGCATCCAGAGACTGATGGTTTGCGATCCCCCTTCCCCGGCATCCGACTCCCAATGCAGGTCGGTGGTGACAACCTCCCTGGTGGCAAGAACGGTACGGATGGTTTTCCCTTCGACGCGCGACGGCATGGGTTTCGCCGGCGACCAGAGCCGTGGGGTCCCGTCGGCACCATACAGGACCAGTTGCCGGTATCCGCTCTTGCGAAGCACCTCCAACCAGGAGACGATGTCGCGCTCTGACGGGGCATGCGGTGCACCGGCCAGATACCGATGGAGTTGCACCTGGATAATGGCGGTGTTCAGTGTAACAGTGGCATCCTTTTTACGTTCCGCATACCAGTCGGCAATCTGGCCGGTCTTCAGCTCCGCAATCGCCAGAAGCTCTTTCTGGACTGCCTGGCGGGAGAGCGTCAACTGATGATCGAGGTAGAAAAAACCGGCAGCACCTATGGCCAGGGAAAGGGCAATAAAGGTGACCAGGGGGCCTTTCGCCAGCAAGCCGGCGGGCTGCGGGGACGACAAGGTCTCCAACCTGAACAGGGAGAGCGGCCAGACATCCCAACTGTCGTGGAGCAGGGCGATACCCAGCATGACGAATGCAACAGCCGTCAGGACAGCCATGGGAACCGTCTGCCCCCCATACAACAACGGCGCATTAGCCGCATAGCTGAGCAGTACGATCAGCCCCGCGATCATGATCGCAGAAGCCAGCATGGAAGCGAACTGCCGCCACAACCGTCGCCGGGAGAATGGGGGTGCCCGGAGCAACAATGACAGGGAAGTTGCCAGAAAGACGCTGGCCGTCAGTGGCGACATGCGCCCCACGGGGATGTTCCCGAGAAATTGCGGAGAGGGGGAGACCCAGGTGTCCACCGGCACTGTAAAATCAAAGAGGGAACGAGCCAGCACCACCAGGCTGACGAGAATGGCTCCCGAAGAGGCCCCCTGGACAAGTCTGACAACAGCCGGGCTCGACGGCCGGCGCCGGTACAGGAGCAGGGAACCGCTGAGCACCAGCAGCAGAGATGCGGTACTGGGGGCCATGGGGATATAGTCCGAACCCAGCGCGACGATCTTCCAGGCTCCGAGAGCCCAACTCGCCAACACCAGCATCGCCAGAATGCCCACCCCGGCGGGACACCATTCAGCCGCATGACGGAATACCCTGTCGACCGGCTTGACTCGGTCCATTTTTCCCTGGCAGCTCATAAATTAGTCTGAATGCATCAAAAGTCCGTTCTATATTGTTACTATACTAATTCATTGCTATCAACTTGCAACCGTTCCGCGACAATGAGTGCACGCTCATCACCCCTGTGACAGATCTGCCGATGCCCGGAAAAGTTTCCGATGGGTTCGGCAGCAGAATCAAAGCGCCAATGATATCAGATGGTAATACTTTTCAAGGAGAAATCACTCCGTTCTGACAGTCCCGGGCTCTTCCTCCTACATGAGAGAAAATCAATTGATACCCCGATCACCATGCCTTAAGCCGCCCCACACCCGGCAGCAGTAACCAGGAAACGCCCAGGATCGGACTCGGATCGAGCGCATTTGCGCAGACCCGTACGGAACGGCGAGGTCCCGCTTCTTTTGCACGACATTGTGTGGTATGGTGCCTCCACCAATCCCCCTGGACAGGAATCGCACCATGCAGAGAATGATCGAGATCGACTCGCCGTTTTTCATTCCCCCCGAACGCCTTCCTTCGCCGGCCGGGTGGCCGGCGGTATTCGGCAACGACCGGCCGCTGGTGATGGAGATCGGCTGCGGCATCGGTGATTTCATCGCCAGGACTGCCGCCGATCATCCCGACCGGAATTTCATCGCCATCGACTACTACAACAAGGGGTGCGACAGCACCTGCCGTCGTCTCGGCCGCCATGCGCTCACCAACGTCAGGGTGGCGCGCATCGAGGCCCGCCAGTTCATGGCCGAGCACCTCCCCAAGGACGGACTGGCAGCCATCTATATCAACTGCCCCGATCCCTGGCCGAAGAAACGGCACCGGAAGCGGAGACTAGTGAACCGCCAGTTCGTGGAATATGCCGGAACCTACCTGGCGCCGGGCGGCGATTTCTATTTCGCCACCGACTTCGACGACTATGGCCGGGACGTTGCCGCCTTCATGCAGGGTGTTCCGGGGTTCGTCAACTGCCTCGCGCCCGACGCCTATCGTCACGAAATGCCCGACTACCACCTGTCCAAGTACATGCAGAAATTCATGGCCGAAGGGAAGAGCATCTATTTCATCCACTACCGGAAGGTGTGAGGGGGAGAGGAACGTGCAACAGGAAACGGGAAAACCGCTCTATCTCACCGGGGAAATCGCTGGGATCGGCGGATCGATCAAGGAAAATGCCGAAGATTTCCGGGTGACCGAGGTGCCGCTCTACCTCCCCTGCGGCGACGGCGAGCATGTCTACGCCGAGATCGAAAAACGGAGCCTCACCACGCTGGAGGCGATCCGCCGGATCGCCAAGGCCATGGGGGTGCAGGAACGGGACATGGGCTATGCCGGCATGAAGGACTCCAGGGGGATCACCCGCCAGACTCTGTCGATACCGCGGGTGAAGCCGGAGGCGCTCTTGGCCCTGGATATACCGGGACTTACGGTCCTCTCCGCAGTCCGGCATCGCAACAAGCTGAAGCTCGGACACCTGGCCGCTAACCGCTTCTGCCTGGCGGTGCGCGGGGTGGCCCCGGATGCCGCAGACCGGGCCGAAGAGGTCTGTGCGGTCCTTCACCGGCGTGGCGTCCCCAATTTCTTCGGGCCGCAGCGCTACGGCACCCAGCAGAACTCGCACCGGATCGGCCGGGCCATCATCTGCGGAGACGCCCAGGGAGCAGTGGACGCGCTCATCGGCTCTCCCGACTCGGTGGACGACGAGCGCTGGAAAGCGGCGATCTCCGCCTACCGGCAGGGGGACCTGGCAGAGAGCATACGCCTCTTCCCACCTGCCTGCCGCATGGAGCGGGATATCCTGCAGCGGCTGGTGGCCAGGCCGGGAGCCTGGGACAAGGCGCTCCACGCACTCAATCCCCGCCTGAGGTCGCTCTTTCTCTCGGCCTGGCAATCGGCCATTTTCGACGCGGTCCTGCGGGAACGGCTGGCGGGCTGCGACCGGGTGATGGCCGGCGACCTGGCATGGAAGCATGCCAACGGCGCCTGTTTCCTGGTGGAAGATCCCCAGGCCGAAGCCGGGCGGGCCGAGGCGTTCGAGATATCCCCCAGTGGCCCGCTGTTCGGCGGCAGCATGACCCCTGCTGCGGGTGAACCCCGCGCCATCGAAGAGCGGATGCTGGCATGCGAGGGTCTCCCACCCGGGGGACCTGCCGGGGGCTGGCCGGACCGGCTGTCAGGAGGGCGGAGGCCGCTACGAGTGCCGCTTTCCGACTATCGGATTGCACAGGAGGAGGACTGCCTCACCCTTGACTTCACCCTCCCCAAGGGTGCCTACGCCACGGCGCTGTTGCGGGAGGTGATGAAAGACTGGTAAGCATGGACAGAAGCCGCTTTGCTGGTACAATCATGGAAGAATCAGCTCCCAGCAGGTCGGGAAGAAGGAGGCGCGCATGCAAAACCAGGACGACTACCTGGTCAATCTGTTCAAGCCCCACCAGGGCTCCATGGTGGATGAGCTGTCAGTCATCATCGCCATCCTTGCGGGATGGGGGGTAATGAATTTCGGCTTTCAGATCCTGCTCTGGTTCCTGGCCGAGACCCCCAGCGGCGAGGGCATCCTCAGCCGGCTCACCATCGCCTCCTTCCCGTTCAACTTCTGGTTCACCGCCCAGTTTCTTCCTCTCTGGTTCATCATCCTCTGCGTGATCTTCAACCTCTACCTTGACAGGGTCAGCGAACGCCACAGCCGCAAGAGGGACAGAACCTATGAATGACGGCACGACCACCATCTGGCCCATCATCATCGTGGGCGGAGTTCTGATCTCCTTCATCGTCATCGGGATGATGCAGAAGGCCCGCGAGGGATCCGACTACCTTTTTGCCGGCCGCTATATCGGTCGCATCGGCGGCGGCGCGGCCATCGCCAGCAACTGGATGAGCGCCGCGAGCTTTCTCGGCATGGCCGGACTGCTCTACCTGAACGGTTATTTCGCCTTGGCCTACGTCATCGGCTGGACCGGCGGCTACGTGCTCCTCCTGGTCCTGATGGCCGGCCAGATCAGGCGCTTCGGCAAGTACACGGCGCCCGATTTCGTCGGCGCCCGCTACGATTCCCCCCTGGCCCGCCTGATCTCGGCAGTGATCTCCATCGTCATCTCGCTGATCTACTGCATTGCCCAGTTCAAAGGAATCGGCATGCTCTTCGCCTGGCTGTTCGGCATGGACTATCAGCGCGGCGTGCTCCTGGGGGGGACGGCGGTCGTCTCCTACGTGGTGGTGGCCGGGATGCTGGGGGTGGCCCGCAACCAGCAGATGCAATACTTCGTCACCATCGTCTCCTTCATCGTCCCGCTCATGTTCCTGGCCCACAACCTGGGTTATTTCTGGCCCCTGCCGCAGATCGGCTACGGCGTCGCCATCCAGGACCTGTCGCGGGAATTCTCGGTCAACTTTGCCGCCCCCTTTGCCAGCGGCACACTCTTCCAGTGGACTGCCCTCTGCTTTACCCTCATGGTGGGGACTGCCGGTCTCCCCCATGTGCTGTCGCGCTTCTACATCGTCCCCAATGTCCGCGACGCCCGCTGGAGCGTGGTCTGGGGCCTCTTCTTCATCGCCCTGATCTACTGGTCCGCCCCGGCCTATGCGGTCTTTGCCCGGCTGATGGAACTCCGCAGCGGCATGGTACTCCCCCCCGAGGCTGCCCGCAAGATGGCGGACATCATTGTCCTGAAAGCCGCGGTCATGGGTGGCGTCCCGATCTGGATGGTGGGCATTCTCGCTGCGGGTGCGGCCTGCGCCGCCTTCTTCACCGTTACCGGCCTGCTGCTCACTGGTGCGGCATCCCTCTCCCACGACATCTATTACCGCATCCTCAACCCCCGTGCCTCGGAAAACCGCAAGATGGTCATCGCCAAGGGGGCGACCCTGGTCCTTGCCGCGCTGGTGATGGTCTGCGCCCTGCGCCCCCCCGGGCTGATCGCCGAGATCACCGCAACCGCCTTTGCCCTTGCCGGCAATACCATCTTCCCGGTCTTCCTGCTCGGCATCTGGTGGGGAAGGACCAACCGCCAGGGAGCCATTTCCGGCATGCTGACCGGCATGGTAATAACCTTTGCCGAGCCGCTTTTTGGCAGGTTCGTCCCGCAGATAGCGACCATCTTTCCCATCACTTCGTCTGCCCTCTGCGGCGCTCCGATCGTCATCGCCGTCATGATCGTGGTTTCTCTTCTCACCCCGCCGCCATCGGAAGAGATGCGCAAATTCCTCGCCCGGGAGGTCCACGGTCACCTGGGCTAACACCCGTTGCCGGCCCGGCACCCCTGCGTATCACGTAGTGCCCCGTGCGGCAGCAACCAGACCGGAGTCACCATGTCGATCTTTCTCGGCAGCGAACGGGGAGATATTGTCACCAGTCGTCCTGCCAAGGAGCTGCTCAGCGATCTCGACCTCATCATGACCGAGCAGGCGCCGTACCTGTTGCCTGCCGAGCACCAGGCACTCCTGGAAGGTATCACCAGGGATCTGCGGGAAGAGCTTGCCTGGCAGGATGAATCAACCCTGCGCCGGGCCGCCTTGCTCAAACAACTGGCCGAGGCACCCGGCATTCCCGAGCTGGAGCGGGACTTCTCCGAATCGCGCAGCATGGCAAAGGAGTACTTCATCCGCCGCGGGTCGCCGCTGGCACTGCACGCGTTCTGCAACGACAGCCGCGACAGCCTGCTGGAAAGCGTCATCAGGCTCGCCGAGCAGCAGCTTGGCGACGAGGGGCTCGACAAGCCAGACATCCCCCATGCCTGGTGCGTGACTGGGAGCCTGGGGCGGAAAGAGGCCACCCTGACCACCACCTGCGAACTGCTCCTGGTCCAGGGCAAGGCCCAATCATCCGCTTCTTCCGACTGGTTTTCCCGCATGGGGGAAATCGTTACCGCCCATCTCGCCAAGCTGGGACTGAATAGCTCCACCATCAATCCTGCTTCTGTCCACTGGCGAGGCGACCTCGCCGCATGGCGGGAACGCTATGCGGAACAACCCTCTTCCGCCTGGCAACTGCTGGGGGCGACCAACCTGTGCGATCTTCGCCTCATCAGCGGCAGCACGCAACTGGCGGAAAGCCTGCGCACTATCGTCTGCGCCAACCTTACGGCCCATCCCGCCCGGTTGCAGACCGCTCTGCGCAGCATCGCCTCCCTCCCCCTCGGCTTCGACTTCTTCGGCAGGCTCAAGGTGGAGAAAAGCGGCAACAACAAAGGGAAATTCAATCTCCTCCAGTTTGCGCTGCTGCCACTGGTGCTGACATTCCGGGTCCTGGCAGTAAAGTCCTATCTCCCGGCCACATCGACAATGGCGAGAATCAGGCAGCTTCTGGACGAGGGTGCGTTAGGCGTCGATCAGGCAGGAAAACTGCTCCGGACCTACCACGAGTTTGCCCGTTGCGCACTGCAGCTCGAGGTGAGTGGAAAAGGCAGCGAAACCGAGGGGTTCTTCTTCGAACCGGATGATCTTTCCAAGGAGGAGGAGGCCCGCTTCAAACAGGGCCTGGAGTCACTCTTCAATCTGCAGCGGATCATCTTCCAGAGCATTGAGGCATGAGAGGCACGACGATCTGCAATGACAAAACGGTGCAGATCGGGGAGGAACAGCGGGCATGCTGATCTCCATCTCATCGGGAACCCTGTTCACCTTCCCTCTCGCGAAGATATTCGAAATCGCTGCAGAGGTCGGCTTCGACGGTGTGGAGCTGATCATCAACCAGGATTTCCAGAAGATCAATGCGCGCAAAGCGATCGATTCGCTGAAGTCAGTCCTGCCGATCCTTTCCATCCACGCGCCATTCATGCCGCTGGATGGATGGGGCGGTCCCATCGACTCCCTGAAACGTTGCGTGGAGATTGCCGCGGACTGCAGTGTCCCCCTGGTCAATTTCCACCCCGCCTCATGGATGGGGTTCGAGATCGGCTTCTGGCGCTGGATGTACGGGATTCATGACTATCGGCGGGAGATCGGCACGGAAACGGTTACCGTCACCATGGAAAACATGCCCTGGCTGGGAAAGTTCCGGATCAACCCGCACATCCTCTCCAATACCGGCTTGATGATCGAGTTTCTCGAAGGCCACAACCTGGACCTGACCTTTGACTGCACCCACATGGGCTCGGGAAAGGCCAATTTCATCAACGACTTCTATCAGTTTTACAATACTGGGCGGATCAAGAACATCCATTTTTCCGATTACGGCCACGGCAGGGAGCACCTTCTCCCCGGCCATGGCGTCCTGCCGCTTACCCGTTTCTTGAACCATCTGCGCAACACCGACTATGATCACACCCTGACGCTGGAACTCTCTCCCCATGAATTCCCGCAGGACCAAGAGATCATCATTGCCAGCCTCAGGGAGATACTCGAATACCTGCGCAGGGAAACGGGAAAGGAAGGCGCTGCTCAAAACCCGGAGAGTCTCAGCCTCTGACCACGTAGACCGAGCATTTGGCGTTTTTCACGACCTTGTGGGAAACGCTCCCCAAGACCCGCCGTTTCAGAAAGCCCTTGCCGGAACTGCCGATGACGATAACGTCGATGTTTTCACGTTCGGCAACCTCCAACAGCTCATCCGCGGGGTCTCCGTAGGCAACCTTCATCTCCAGGGGGATGCCGGCATCGGTGGCGTTCTTCTCGATGACGTAAAAGATCCGCTGCCGCAACTCCTCCCACTGGTCGGTCTCGGTGATCGGCGGTGCCGGCACGAAATCCGTAAAGGTGTTGCGGGGCGCATTGGGAAGCACCAGCAGCGCAACGATCCTGCTCTTGTAGGTGCCCTGGTTGGCCGAGGCCATTCTGACCGCCTCTTCGGCAGCCTTGTCCGACAGTGGTGAACCATCGATGGCCACCAGAATCTGTTTGGGGAAATTCAGCATCGATACCTCCGCATGGCCCGGCTTCCCCTTCTGCAGGCTGCAGCAGAGAAAACAGGCACTTTTCTTTCTTGACAATTATAAAACGTTATTCTATATTTTCAAACAAGTATTTTCGTAACTTTATGCCTTAGTTTTCAACCAATTTCGGCTCAAACCGATAAGCACTCCAAAGGAGTGTCGAAAAAAATTAAAACAACTGGGACGATACAGCCCGCGAAGCATCCCAGGCAGGTTTTTAGCTTGACAATCAACGGTTTTCTCCCTATTAATTTGGGGTTTGAGAATTTTTTCGAGACAGGTGACGCACATGGCAAAAAAGGATAAGGCCGAATACATCATTCAGGCGGTAGATCACGCCCTTGACCTACTTGAGCAGTTTCATGACGATGTCGACGAACTTGGGGTGACTGAGCTCAGCAAGCGTCTCAAATTACACAAAAACAACGTATTCAGGCTGCTTGCCACCCTGGAATCGAGAGGGTATATCGAGCAGAACAGGGTGACGGAAAACTACCGTCTCGGGCTCAAGACCCTGGAACTGGGGCAGACATTCATCAAGCAAATGGGGCTGTTGCGGCAGTCCCGCCCCGTCCTGGAAGCACTGGTCCGGGAGTGCAACGAAACTACCTACGTGGCGATCCTCAAAGACTTCCACATCGTCTATCTCGATGCGGTGGAGACCGACCTGACGGTGCGGGTCGTACCCAGGGTCGGTTCCCGGCTGCCCGCGTACTGTACGGCCGCAGGCAAGGTACAGCTTGCCTATATGACCGACGAAGAGCTGGACAACTACCTGCCGACCAAAGAGCTTAAACGCTACACCGCCAACACCATTACCGACAAGGACGAATTCAAAAAGCACCTTGTACAGGTGGCCGAGATGGGGTATGCGGTGGACAACGAGGAACTGGACAATGGCGTCCGCTGTGTCGGCGCGCCGATCCGCGACTATACCCGCAGGATCATCGGGGCAGTCAGCATCTCGGGGCCTTCCATGCGCTTCACCGAGGAACGGGTCGACAAGGAACTGGTCCCCCTGGTCAAACGGGCTGCCGAAGAGATTTCCTCAAAGCTCGGCTACCACAAATAGCAGCTCAGAGGGGTGGAGGGAGAGCGGCCCGACCCTCTAACTCCCCAACCTCTCCCAGGCCTCGAAAACCTGCCGTGTCGTCTCCTCCAGACTTCCCCGATTGTCGATGACCTCCCTACCGTAACCCCGTTTTTCCTCCATGGGCATCTGGCTCTCTATTTTCCGCAACGCATCCTGGCGGTTGCTGCCATCCCGTGCCATGAGCCGGGCAAGCTGGGTTTCCCGGTCGACGTAGACCACCCAGATATCGTCGACTCTCCCGGTGATACCGGCCTCGATGAGAAGCGGCGCCATGTAGAACACCACTGCAGCACCCTGTTTCCGCAGGCTGTCGAGCCGCTCTTCGGCCAGTTTGGCAATGGCGGGATGGGTTATGGCTTCCAGTCGCCGACGGGCTGCGGAATCGGCAAAGACGATCGCCCCGAGATTCCCCCTGTCGATGGTGCCGTCCGGGCAGAGGATATCGCTGCCGAACTCGCGAACAATGGCTGCGTGCGCATCCGTCCCCGGCACCACCACATCACGGGCCAATTGGTCGGCATCGATGACCTGCGCCCCTTTTTCTTTCAGAATGCGGGCAACCGTGCTCTTGCCCGAAGCGATCCCGCCGGTCAGTCCGATGATCCGCATACCCCCTCCTGTCAGCCATCTTTCCACAGGCTGTTCTGCCTGTCAACCAAACGGGCTTGCACTGGAATGGAAATCTGCCATTATGGTATCGTCAAGGAACAGAGGCATTTCTGCCTTTCCACACCTTACCAAGGAGGAATTCCATGGAGATGCTCATCAGGCTGCACGGTGCCAATAAAATCTCGGCTGAATTCGACTCGTACCAGGTCGTCACCGATCAACCGGTCGAAGCGGGCGGAACCGGCTCGGCACCCACTCCCTTTCAACTCTTTCTGGCTTCCCTGGGGACCTGCGCCGGTGTGTACGTCGGGGCTTTCTGCGAACAGAGGGGCATCCCCACCGAAGAGATCACCATTCACCAGACCATGGAATTCACCGAATCCGCCGACGGCAAGCAACGCCTGGCAAAGGTCGGTTTGGAGATCCGCGTCCCACCGCAATTCCCGGAGAAATACCATAACGCCCTGGTCAAGTCGGCAGAACTCTGCACCGTGAAAAAGACCCTGGCAAATCCACCTGATTTCGCCATTTCGACACGGGTTTTTTCAAATGAGGAGAAGAGAGCCCAATAAAGAGACCGTGCAACTACCATGCAACAGAGATTCACAGCGGGAAAGGGGGGCGCCGATCGACCGGCAGCGGGTCATCGACGCGGTTGCGGGGGAAAGCGTCAGGTGCGGGGCAGGAATACCACCTCGTTTTCGATGCGGCGGAAGGTCCCGCCGAACTGGTCGTCGTCCAACTGGCTCTGGCGGTCGCCGATGCGCACCACCACACCATAATAGATGTCGCGCTCAACTTCGACGCACGCTTCGGCATCCGGCTCCAACCTTTTCAGCAAGCGTTTCTTCTGCTGGGCGAGTTCAGTCAGTTCTCCCTGCAGCGAGCTGAAAGACTCCTTCAGCTCACGGGAACGGTCGGCGTCCACCCGGCCGGGATTCTCGCGACAATAGGCAAGATCCTTTTCGACCTCCTGCAGATCTTTCTCCCGGGAGAGGAGCAGGCCGTTCACCTCTTCGAGTTTCTCGCTGGCCATCGGATCTACCCCCACCTCGATCCTGGTCTGCACCCCAGCGCGAGACCCGACAACGATCGCCCGCACCTTACGCGCAGCCCTGCAGACCCCTCCGATCAGATGTCCCTTGCGGGAACCCTCCTCACCGATAGCAATCTCGCCACCAGCCGTCAATTCGCTTTGCATGGCCAGTTCCTTCACCAGGATGTCTCCGGCCGCTTCCACGCAGGCATTTTCCACAAAAAGAACCGACAGGGAGCCACCGGTCACCACATAGGCATGTTCCGGCCCGAGTTCGCCGTTCTGGTTGCGAATCTCGCCATGGCCGATGATTCCGCCCTTGATGGAGATGTCGCCGCCGCACTCGATGTTCGCCGCCTCCACCACACCACCAATGGTGATTTCCCCCGCAACCACGAGCTCCATCCCCTCCCTGACATCGCCGGCCACTTCCACCGATCCGTCGAAGTGGAGATTGCCGGTGGAAAGATCGACATTCTTCACCTTGATCACCGGCTCAACGATCACGCCATTGGCAACCAGCACCGGCATGCCGGCAACGGAGGCTAGCAGCAGGTCGTTATCCTGGGGGTCGGAGGCCACACCCTGCAGATCCGGTGCAAACTGGAGATCCTGCCCGTCTTCGGCATGAAGCGGGGTTCCCAGAATGTCTTCGCCAGGGATGCCGAGAGTGGGGGGAATGCGACGCATGAGCGGCGTCATCTCCCGCACGCTGACAATATCGCTGAAATTCCGGTAATCGACTATGTCCTGATCATCGGCTACCGGCTCCCGTTCCCTGGCATCAGGGATCAGGCTCACCAGCTGTGCATGTTCGCCGTTCACCGGCAGCCGCCCGGTGGCAATGACCACGTCACGGAGTTCGCGGCCGACTGACACCGCTGTCTCGATCTCGTCGGCAAGAATACCGCTGACGATCCGCTTCTCACGGAGAGCATCATGTACTTGCGATGCGGTAACGGGTTTTCCGCCATAGGGGGGGGAAATGGCAAGGGTTGCGGACATCAGGTCAGGGGCCATGCTGATGGCGACGGCGCCGTCCCTGCGCTCGCCGATATCAATGGTAAAGGGGCCGGTAGCGGCATTGTACAGTTTTTTCAGCTCAGCCGATACGGTTTCAAAGATATAGAGCCCTGTCACGGTGCGCTGGATATCCAGGGCATGCTTCAACCAGGCAAAATCTACGGGGACAACCGGTCCATCAGGCGTATAGACCGCTTGCAGCCGACTGCCGTCGGCACTCAACCTGAAATCGAGCCCCCGGCCCTGTTCAGATTCTGCTGTCATCTTTTCCAAGCGCCTCCTGCGCTATCCCGGACCGCGCATGGTGGTCCGGGCTCCATTCAAGGAATGATATACCGTTTATCGGCCCTAAAAGGTCGATACTTTAATGCCTTTTCCCCTATGCCCGACAGTTCAGATCGTCAACTGCCCGTTTTCCAGCACGATTCGCTCTTCTCCGTCTGCCGATACTGCAGTCAGCGTCGGATGATAGAAGACATAATCCTCGTGAAACGGCACCTGAACGGCCCCACCAAATCCCGAGTTGTCTCCCAGCGCCACATGCACGGTTCCGAGGATCTTTTCCGCCTCAAGGATATTGTCTGGACGACTGGCGCGATCATTGGTCCCGATACCCAGTTCAGCAACGTTCCGCACCAATGGGTTCCCGACGATTGCCTGACGCAGCCGGTCGGCATACGGGTCGCTACCATGGATCTCCGCAACCAGCCCCTCCCTGACCACGAGCCGGACCGGCGACGCCAGTTTCCTGGTGGGAGCGTATTCCAGCACCAGCTCCCCTTCGCTGGTCCCCTCAAGGGGCGCAAGGTAGACCTCTCCGGCAGGGAGATTGCCAAAACTGCCAGGTCCGGTCAACAGTCCGTCGTCTCCGGCAGCACATCGACCGGCGCAGCCAAAGGTCATCCGCGTACCGTTTCGAGTGACAAGCCGAAGCGACGCTACCCCCTGCAAAACCGCGGCAAGCCGGGCGGTTCGCGCTGCAAGCGCCTGCCAGTCGACCTGCATGGAGGTAAAGAACATCTCTGGGTCAAAGTGGGGAAGACTGGCGAACCTGCCGCCGGCAGCGTTGACCAGAGCCCGGAACCGGGTGTGGCTGGTAGAATTGTTGGCCAGTGCCACGACCACATCCGCAACCTCTCCCCTGCCATCCACCACGATTTTACGGGCCTTTTCCAGATCATCCCCATCCGCATTCTTCTCCAAAAGCCTGGTCAGGATGCCGCCCGCTTCCAGACGCGCCACGTTCGACTCCCCCAGAACCGCTCTCCAGAGTGCGACCGGCGGTTCGGCCCCCGATGAAGGGGTTGCGGGAAAGCAGACGAACTCGGCCGTGCCGAATCGCTCCGCAGCAAAAGCTCCCAATGCCTCTGCAGTCTCCGTGAGCCTCTTTCGCCGGTCCGCCTCGGCCTCGGCAAGATGTTCGTCCTCCCGCGCACGATCGCCGAAGACCACGATCCGCTCACCCGGTTTCACTCCCATATTGATCTCGAACAAAAGCGCAAACGCCTCACGAAATTCCTCTAACCTCTCCATTTGATTTCCTCCTCTTTCGACTCAGTAGGGTAGCCTAGAAGCACCTGCACCGTCAGGCCTTCTGCGCTCCCTCTTTCCCGGTATAACAGAACAGTCGCGCGCTGACAATTCTGAACAAATTCCAATGGGTTATTTTTTTCACTTGATTTGAGCTCATTTAGTGTGCTAATACTTGCATACTGTATACACAGGCAGCACGGTATTTTACCGTATAAATGCAACGAGTTAACTACTTTTACGGGCAACTGCCGAACGGTTTTTCTGGAGGCGCACGTGGCACAGGTGGTCTTTTCCAGCTGGGGGCGAAACATCATTGACAACCGCGCAGGCGGGGAACTGAAGGATACGACGTTCCGCCTGCCCACCACCTTTGACGGAGAAAGGGCACTGGCTGCCTTCATGGGTTGGGACGGAATCATCCTGTACGACAAGGATGTGGATGTTCCCGCCATGGCAGCCGACTACATGCGACGGGTCCAGACCATGTACGTCTGCGGCAAGTGCACCCCGGGCAAGAAAGGCACCAAGGTTCTGATGGACACCCTGGCGGCCTTTGTCGCGGGAACCGCCAAGGAAAGCGACCTGGCGGTCATCGAAGACCTGGCCGAGCTCCTCAAAAACTGCAAATGCACGCTCTGCCCCACCTCGACAATCCCGATATTCGATGCGGTCAAACATTTCCGCAACGATTTTCTCGCATACGTCGGTGGCTCCCGCACCCCTGCGGAGAAGCACCGTTACGTGCACAAGTACACGGCCCCCTGCCAGGACAAGTGTCCGGCCCATATCGACATTCCCGCCTACATCGAGGCGATCAAGGAATACCGATACGAGGAGTCGCTGGAAATCATCCGTGAGAACATGCCGCTCCCCTCTGTCTGCGGGCGCGTCTGTCCGCACCCCTGCGAAACGGCCTGCCGCCGCAAGCAGGTGGATGAACCGATCAGCATCATGGTCCTGAAGCGGACCGCATCGGACTACGAGTGGCAGCACAACTTCACACCTCCCATGCAGCCCAAGCCCAGGAAGAGCAAATCCGTCGGCATTGTCGGCGCCGGCCCTGCCGGTCTGGCAGCAGCCTACTACCTGGCCCTGGAAGGCTATCCCTGCACCATTTACGAGGCGCTGCCCGAAGGCTTCGGTGGCGGCATGATCGCCGTCGGCATCCCGCCCTACCGGATGCCGCGTCATATCCTGCAGCGGGACATCGACATCATTGCCAGCATGGGCGTGGAGATCAAGTACGGGGTCCGCATCGGCAAAGACATCTCCCTGGCGGAGCTCAAGCAGAAGCATGAGGCGGTTTTCCTCGCCCCTGGCGCGCACCGTTCCAAGCCGATGGGCGTCGAAGGCGAAGACAAGGGATACAAAGGCTTCCTCCGCGGCGGGATCGACTTCCTCCGTGATGCCTACATGGGCGCACCCACCGGCATGGGGAAAAAGGTCTGCGTTGTCGGCGGCGGCAACACCGCCATCGACTGCGTCCGCGTCGCCCTGCGCGAAGGTGCCGAAGAGTCGACCCTTCTCTATCGCCGCTCCCGCAAGGAAATGCCGGCCGACGTCTGGGAAGTTGACGGCGCCGACGAAGAAGGGGTCCGTTTCGAGTTCCAGGTCCTCCCCACCAAGATCCTGGTGGATGCGAACGATCAGGTCACCGGCGTGGAATGCGTCCGGATGGCAATGGGCGAGCCGGATGCCTCGGGCCGCCGTCGTCCCGAGCCGGTTGCCGGCAGCGAATTCGTGGTCGAGTGCGACACGGTGATCCCGGCCATCGGCCAGGACCCCGACCTCTCCTTCATCCCGCCCGACCTCGGCATCGACATTACCAAGTGGAACACGGTGGTCACCAAGTACGTCCCGCTCAAAGGAGCCGATGGCAAAGGGCTCGTTGACGGCATGGGCAACCCGCTGTCCCGTATCCTGATTACCGACATGGACGGCGTTTTCGCCGGCGGCGATGCCGAGATTGGCCCGTTGACCGTTGTCGCCTGCGTCGGTAACGCCCATCGCGCCGCACACGTCATCCAGCGCTGGCTTGAAGAAGGAAAGGCATACCTCACCGACGAAGATCTCATCGAGGACATCCTCACCTACCTGCCGGTTTACGACAAGAACGAACAGGTTCCCTGGCTCGATTCGTCCAGTCGTGCCCATCAGGCAGAGGTTCATGGCAAGGAGAGGGCCAGTAAGGGAAATTACTCCGAAGTGGAACTCGGCTTCAAGGACACCCAGGCGGTTACGGAGGCAGAGCGCTGTCTGCGGTGTTACCGTATGGCAATGATTGCCATCTAGTTCGCGAAGGTGCGCCTCCTCCGGCGCACCTGTACATTTTCGGCGCGAATGCGCTACTGGCGCGACGCTACCGTGCATACGGAGATATATCTAGCGTGAGCTTCGGTTCGCCACTACCAGGGAATCTCTCTCTTCTCAGGAGCAAGACAATATGGTCACATTAACGATCGACGGCAGAGATGTCACGGTACCGAAGGGCTCCACCATTCTGGAGGCTGCCCGCCAGCTCGGGATAACCATCCCCACTCTCTGCTGGCTGGAGAAAGTTTCTCCAACCGGCGCCTGCCGTGTCTGTGCAGTCGAGATCGAAGGGGTTGACCGCACCATGACCGCCTGCAACACCCCGGTCAAGGCGGGCATCAAAGTCACCACCCAGTCCGAGCGACTGATCGAGATCCGCCGCAAGATCATGGAGCTGATGCTGGTGAATCACCCTCTGGACTGCCCGGTCTGCGATGCCGCCGGAGAGTGCGACCTGCAGAATGCCACCTACGGCCTGGAGGCGAACAAACCGGGATATTCGGCCAATCTTGAACGCCACAAGATTCGCTACGACTGGCCCCTTATCGAGAGCGACCCCAACCGCTGCATCCTCTGCGAAAAATGTGTCAAGGTGGACCATGAAGTCGTTGGCTGCGACGCCATCAGGGTCGTGAACCACGGCGACAACACCATCATCGATACCATCGACGGCAAACCGCTCAACTGCGAATTCTGCGGCAACTGCGTCGGCGTCTGCCCCACCGGCACGCTGATCAGCAAGCCCTTCAAGTTCCGCGGCCGTCCCTGGACCTTCTCCGTCACCAAGAGCGTGTGCGGTTTCTGCTCTACCGGCTGCCAGATCGAATACCACTCGCGCAACAACCGCGTCGAGCGGGTTACCAGCGACGATTCAACCTACAACAGCGGCAACATCTGCATCAACGGCCGTTTCGGCTATGCCTACCTGAATGCGGCCCAGCGGCTCACCGTTCCCATGGTCAACCAGTCGAAGACCGACTGGAACAAGGCCATGGAGTTTGCTACGGCCAAGCTGAAAGAGATCGTCGCTGCCAGCGGCTCGGATGCCGTTGCCGGCATCGGTTCCCCCCGGGTCACCAACGAGGAGAGCTACCTGTTCCAGAAGCTCCTTCGCGAAGGTCTCGGCAGCGCCAACATCGATTCCGAGGCACGGTTCGGTTTTGCCCAGGCAAAACTCGCCCTCTGGGAGCGCCTCGGCAGTGCCGGCGCCGGCACCGCCATTGACCGTCTCGACAAGGCCCAGGCCGTGCTGGTTCTCGGCTGCGACCTGAATGCCGAATCGACCGGCATGGAATACCGGGTCATCAAGGCTGCGACCAAGAACGACGCCAAACTGGTACTGGCCAATCTGCGCGACGTCAAGCTGAAGAAGTTCGCCAACAGCCACCTCAAGTACCGTCCCGGTGCCGAACTGGCCCTGGTCATCGGCCTCATGAAGGCAATCGTTGCCGCCGGTCTCGAAAGCAAGGAGTTCATCGCCAGCCGCACCAGCGGTTCCGATGCCCTGCTGGCGTCCCTTGCCAGCCTCAACCTGGCCGATCTGGCAACGGCAGCCGGCGTCACCGAAGCAGCACTGACCGATGCAGCCCGCCTGCTCGGGGGCAAGGCTGATGTTGCCGTCGTCTTCGGCGCCGACGTCATCCGCGGCGCCAATGCAGCAGCAACCGTGGAAGCGATTGCCAGCCTCTCCCTGCTCCTCGGCCTGCCCGCAGCTGCCCAGGGCGGTCTCTTCCCGGTCGAGCAGAAGAACAACATCCAGGGGATGCTCGACATGGGCGTCTCTCCCGATTTCCTCCCCGGCTACAAGGCCGCAGTCAAACCGGGCAAGGATCTCTGGCAGATCATTGACGCTATAGAAAAGGGCTCCATCAAGGCACTCTATGTCCTGGGCAGCAACCCGTTGGTCTCCTTCCCGGAGAACGCCAGGATCAGGGCGGCACTGGCCAAGCTCGACCTTCTCATCGTTCAGGACATCCTTGCTTCCGACCTGACGGCAATGGCCCATGTGGTCTTCCCCGGTGCGGCAGCAGCCGAGAAGAACGGCTCATTCACCACGCCGGACAACCGGGTCCAGTGCCTGACACGGGCCGTCACCCCTCCAGGAGAGGCCCGCGAGGACTGGGACATCATCGGCGAACTCCTGAGCCGGCTCACCGGAATGCAGCATGCCCGCACAGTGGCTGAAGTCACCATCGAACTGAAGGAAGTCACCGGCTTCTACACCGGCAACTGCAGCGTGGCCGAAGGACGTTGCAGCGGCCTGGTCAAGAACCTCCCGGCTCCGCCGGATCGCTTCACCTTCGCCCCCCTGCCGGCTGTTTCCGGCTCTGCTGTCACGGACAGCCAGTACCCGCTCTTCATAACCATCGGTGCCATCGGCTTCCATAACGGCACCATGTCAACCGCTTCGGAAAACAACCTCAGCGTCTCCGCGGCCGGATACCTGGAGATCGCTGCCGAAGACGCCGCCCGTCTCGGCATTGCCGACGGCGCGACCGTCAGGGTCACCTCTGCTGCGGGAAGCACCACTGCGGCTGCCAAGGTCAGCAGCAAGCTGCAGCCCGGCCTGCTGTTCGCGCCCTATCACTTCAGCGGGCTGAACGCCAGTGCCCTCCTCAAACGGAGCACCAACCTGGTCAATGTCAAAATAGAAAAAGCCTGAACAGTAGTTCACTGAGCTGATACGAAAAAGCCCCGGCAATCGCAGCCGGGGCTTTTTTTATGCATATTCCATGGCATGAAAACGGCACCGGCCGACTTGGACGGTGCCGAAAGAGAAACGGCCGCAGACTCTACTTGCAGAGCCTCTTGGCAATAATATCGTGATTGAGCCACCAGACCGGGGCTGAAGGCTCCCAAGAGGCATCGAGCATCAACCGTCCCACGCCACGGAATACCGCGCCGGAAAGGGCACCGCAGACGATCTCCTTGGGATTGGCGTTCATGGCAAGCAGTTCCGCTGAACGGGACAGCATCAGCTCCATCTGCTCCCTGGTGCTGTGGTGCGGCCATTGCGCAAGACCGGCAAAGTCCGCCATGACCGACGAGGCAAGATAGTCGTTGGCCCGCGCCAGCATGGTTTCAATGGTTGCGCCTTCTGCCAGGAGCCGGGTGCATTCCGACCGGACGCTTGTTGCCACCGCTCCGCCCCCTTCCTTTTCCAGGGCAGCCAAAAGCGGATAGAGAGAGATCTCCACCCCGAGAAAGAGCGCGCTGGAATTGGTGAGAATCTCCGGGGCATTGAAGACCGTTGCCTTGATCCCCTGCTCCCAGGCCGTACGCGCATGCTCCTCCAGCCGCATCTTTGCCCACCCCTGCAGGTAGGGGGTATAGGACTGCCAGCGATACGCCCCGTCGATCAGCACTTCGCAGCCGTGGTAGCCGTAGGCGGCATAGGCGACACTGCAGCCTTTCCCCTCGATCGTGCCCCGCAGTCCTGCCGTTGCCTCGATCAGGTGGGCAAAGGAGTCGGCGGTTACCTCGTTAAAGGAGAGGTCGCAGAGTTTCCCCAGTTCACTCCCCCAGAAGTCGGATGACGCCAGGTACTTTTCCCCCTGCCCCTTGAAGACACGGTTCAGAAGCGGCATGAAGAGCCGCGCCCGCGGAATGCCACCAGCCATGGAGTGGACGATGAGCAGGTTGGCCGCAACAGGCAGCTCCTTCTCGACCTCGGCCGCCACCCTGGCCAGGTTTTCCTTGAGACGTGCCACGCCACGATCGCGGCAGAGGGTGATCGCATCCCAGTCGAAACGGGCCGTTGCCCACTCGTCCGGCTTGATCCCCTTGAGCCGCTCGGCAACAGTGACGCCTGAGGCATCGGGTTCCATGTCGAAGCCCGCCTCCAGGGGGATGTTGATGATCCTCCCCCCCAGATACTCCTCGGCAACTGCCAGCTCCTCGGCATCCAGCGGCCGCAGGGCGCCTTCGCCGGTGCGGCGGCCGACGGTGGTGCCGATGATCGTCATCCCGCGCTGCCGCGCCTCTTCGACGATCCCGTTGGCATAGCCGCGGCCGAACAGCTCGCCGCAGAGCAACAGGACGTCTCCGGGCTTATAGCCGGCCACTGCCGGCAGGTTCCTCATGGGGTTATAGTTCATTGTCTCCTCCAATAGTGTTCAAAAGCGGCAGACGCTGCACCGGACATGCGGTCCCCTTCAGAGGGGCCGTGCAGATATCGCGGGATCAGTGGTCGTCCCGCCTGCTCAGGTTCTCGAAACGTGTGTATTCGCCACGGAATGCCAGCTGAACAGAACCGGTGGGGCCGTTACGGTGCTTGCCGATGATGACCTCGGCCTCCCGCTCGTGGCCCTCCTTGTCGCAGGAGCCATCCCGCTTCTTGCATGCCTCGCAGTAGACCGTATCGCGATAGACGAACATCACCAGGTCGGCGTCCTGCTCGATGGCTCCGGACTCGCGAAGGTCGCTCATCATGGGGCGTTTGTCCGCCCGCTTCTCCAGCTCACGGTTGAGCTGGGAGAGCGCCACCACCGGCACCTCCAGCTCTTTGGCCAGGGCCTTGAGGGAGCGGGATATCTCCGAGATCTCCTGCTGCCGCGATTCCGGGTTGGAGCTGCCCCGCATCAGCTGGAGGTAGTCGACGACGATCAGGCCGATGCCATGCTCGGCCTTCAGGCGGCGCGCCTTGGCCCGCATCTCCATGATGGCCAGCGCCGGGGTATCGTCGATGAAGATCTGTGCCTTGTGCAGCCCGCCTGCGGCTCGGGTCAGCTTGGGCCAGTCGGTCTCCAACAGGTGGCCGGTGCGCAGCCGGTTGAGATCCAGCTTGGCCAGGGAGCAGAGCAGGCGCTCCACCAGCTGTTCCTTGCTCATTTCCAGGGAGAAGACCGCCACCGGAACCGGCTTCTCCGCCTCCACCGCGGCATAGGAAGCGACATTGAGGGCAAAGGTGGTCTTCCCCATGGAGGGGCGGCCGGCAACGATGACCAGGTCGCCCTTCTGCATGCCGGCGGTCATCTCGTCGAGATCGACGAATCCCGAGGGGACCCCGGTGATCCGC
This sequence comes from Geobacter sp., assembly GCA_009684525.1. Lineage (NCBI taxonomy): Bacteria > Pseudomonadati > Thermodesulfobacteriota > Desulfuromonadia > Geobacterales > Geobacteraceae > Geobacter > Geobacter sp. The sequence goes on along the minus strand of WKKR01000002.1, from coordinate 921,260 downwards.
TCCTTTTTCTCGTAGAGCTGCTGGATGTTGTCGATGGCCCCCTTGAGGAGGTCTCCGACCTTATAGAATGCGGGCCTGATCCGGCGTTCGGATATCTCGAAGATGACCTTCTGCGCGCCGTCCAGCAACTCCTCTACCGCCACCTGGCTGTCATATCCCTTTGAGGCGATGTCGGTGGCAGCGGTGATCAGCTTCCTGACAATCCCCTTCTCCTTGACGATCCGGCTGTAGTAATGGATGTTGGCGGCGGTCGGGACGAAATCGACCAGGGTTGCCAGGTAGGCGGCGCCCCCGACCTCATCCAGCACACCCTTCTGTTTGAGGGTCTCGGTCAGGGTGATCAGGTCGCAGGGCTCTCCCCGCTCGTTGAGCCCGATCATCGCCTTGAGTATCTTGCGGTGGGACTCGCGATAGAGGTCCTCCGGAGTGAGCACCTCCAGCACGCGGTTGATGGCCTCGTTCTCCAGAAGGATGCCACCCAGGATCGACATCTCGGCCTCGATGCTCTGGGGGGGGAGTTTATGGATATCGGCAGCAGACATGAAAAACCCGTTACAGCAATATGGACTGTGGCGTCAACCGCCTGGAATGCAGAGGGAAAACCGTAACCAGCACCAGCGATGCAGCAGTCGGGGGAGTTACTATACCCCGCCGGCACAGGACGGTCAACCCCTTAACGGCCATGGCTGCAGAAGGGGTCGCACAGCGCCGTCAGGGGCGGGTTTCGTGCTCGATCTCCCGTAAAAAGGCGAGCGAACGGAGCGGAGCTGCCAGATGGGAGGCAATGGCGCTGTCCAGGAGTTCGCCTGCCTCGGCAAGAATCGACTCGGGAAAACTGACCGCGCCAAACCGTCCGCTCCGCAGGGAGAGCGCGAGCAGTTCCAGGGCAGGCCAGGTCAGATGCCGCCCGGCCGGGGCGCAGGTACGACAGAGCAGCTCGCCGAAGTGATGGCGGATGTCGCCGGCGTCATGGCCATATTCGCTGCCGCAACGGCTGCAGCCATCCAGGGAAGGGCGATAGCCGAGGATATTGAGGAGATTGATCTCAAAGAACCGCCGATTGGAAGGATCTGCGGGATGACGGTCGAGATGGTCCAGATAGGCGGTGAACAGCCGAAAGAGCCGCGGGTTGGCCATCCCCTCCGGGGAGAGGGCTGCCAGGAGCTCGCAGGCATAACCGGCATGGGCGATCCGTTCGATATCCGTGCGAATCCCCTGGTGGATGGTGATGATCTCCGCCTCCAAAAAGCTGCACAGCCCCGGCTTGATGCCGACCTGCAGCTGCAGCCGGGCAAACAGCTCCAGAGCGCCGCCGAAACGGCGCACGCTCCGCTTCGCCCCCCGGGCAACCCCCGACAACAGCCCGTGTTCAAGGGTATAGACGGTTACCAGGCGATCATTCTCCCGGTAATCGGCAAGCTTGAGGACGATGGCTTCGCATCGCACCGTTTCCATGCCGCTACCCTAGCACTCCGCCGGTGCGGCGTCAACCGGACCAATGGCAGCAGTCCGCTCGTACACGACCAGGGTGCAGCGAGGCTCCGCTGCCAGGAGTTCCCGCCGGACTGCCGCAAAGGCACCTTCCGGCAGGGGGGGGAAATAGGTGTCCCCAGCAACCTCGATCTCCACCTCGGTGAGATAGAGCCGGTGCGCCAGGGGAAGTGCCTGGCCGTAGATCTCCCCGCCGCCGGCCACGAATACCTCGTCGTCCCCGGCGCAGAGCGACAGCGCAGCGGCAAGACCGCCGGCAACCTCGACCCCTTCCGGGCGATACCCCTCCTGCCTGCTGAGGACGATGATCCTGCGCCCCGGCAACGGTCGGCCGATGCTCTCAAAGGTCTTTCGTCCCATGATGAGCGGATGGCCGGTGGTGAGCTCACGGAAACACCGGCGGTCGGCCGGAATATCCCAGGGGATCGTCCCGGCCCGGCCGATGACCCGGTTTGTGGAGAGTGCCGCAATCAGCGAGATGATCATCCGCTCCTCCTGCCCCGCATTGTAACCTCACCGTTCCCCAGGGGCAACAGCTTCGTGTCCCGCGCGCTACAGTGACATTTGTGCGCGGCATGGTAGAGTATACCTCAACTCCTCAACGACCGGAGGCCAGGATGCACTCACTGAGCGATGCAGAACTTCTGAACGAGTTGGAGAACCACTTTGCCCAAACCCGCCTTGCCATGGAAGAGCTCTCGGCGGCCAATGCCTCTCTGATTGCCATGAACGAGAAGCTCAAGGATTCCGAGTCGCTGAAAAGCAACTTTCTCTCCAACATCCGCAATGAGATCAACAACCCCTTAAGCTCCATCATGTTGCTCGCCTCGCGCATCCAATGGGGGCTGGAAGAGGGCCACCCCCTGGGCCAGGCTGCTGCCGTGATCCACGAAGAGGCGCAGAATCTCAATTTCCAGCTCAACAACTTCATCGCCGCCGCAGACCTGGAAGCAGGGGATTGCTCGGCCAGCCTGGAAGAGGTCGATATCGGCACCATCCTGCAGAACATCGCGGACACCTTCGTCACCCCCCTGGCCCGAAAGCAGCTGCACCTCAGCCTGCCCAAAGAACCGGCCGGTACCCTGGTCTTTTTCACCGATGCCACCATCCTGGCCCTTATTCTGGCCAATCTCGTGGATAACGCCATAAAATTCAGCAACAAGGGAGAGACGATCGCCATCATGGCCACCTGCACCGAAGCAATACTCACCCTCACGGTGCAGGACACCGGCATCGGCATAGCACAGGAGGACCAGCAGAGGATCTTCGACCGTTTCGAGCAAATCGAACGGGGCTCCACCAGGACCCACCGGGGCCACGGCCTGGGCCTCAGCATCGTCAAGGCACTCGTGGAGCTCTTGAACGGCACCCTGACCATAACCAGCAGCCCGGGCAAGGGGACCAGCATCTCCGTCTCACTGCCCATGCCGGAGTTCACCAATGAAGTCGACATCTTCGCGGAAGACGGGAACCTCTTCATCTTCGGCGACACCACGGAAAAATAGGATCGACGAGACGCCCCGGCACTTTCTCCTTCCCGGCACCATCTTTGTCCACCCGGAAGAACACCTGGTGACGACAGTCCTGGGCTCGTGCGTAGCAGTCTGCCTTTGGGACCGGGCAACCGGCATCGGCGGCATCAACCACTACATGCTCCCCCTCTGGAACGGCGAGGGGCTCCCCACCCCCAGATACGGCAACATCGCCATCGACCTCCTGATCCGCCGCATGACGGAATTCGGCTGCCAGCCGAAAGGCCTGGTGGCCAAGGTGTTCGGCGGAGCCAACCTCTTGCCGGGCACCGGCATGTATGCCATCGGCGACCGCAATACACGACTCGCACGCAGGGTCCTTGACGGGCTCGATATCCCCATTGTCAGCGAAGAGACCGGCGGCTCCAATGGCCGGCGCATCATTTTCAACACCGCAAGCGGTGTGGTCTATCTCCGCAAGGACACCACCAAGGATTGAGCCCCACCCCGGCGGATCGCATTCCCCTTAAGATTTCCCCCTGAAAACCGAAACATGTAGAGAGTCACCCCCTTGAAAGGATACCCCGTGTCAGAGGAAAAGATCTACCTGGCCCGACAACCGATCCTCGATCTGAACAATGAAATCGTTGGCTATGAACTTCTGTTCAGGGCCACGGATGTCCCATATGCCGATATCGACGACCATGCCCTTGCCAGTGCCAGTGTGATCTTCAACACCCTCTCCAGCTTCGGCTTTGAAAAAGTCCTGGGGAACCACAAGGGTTTCATCAACCTGAACAACGACATGCTGATGAGCGACAACCTGGAACTCCTCCCCCCGCAACACTTCGTGCTGGAACTCCTGGAAATCGTCGAGATTACCAATGCCGTGATCGAACGGTGCCGGGAGCTCAAGCTCAAGGGGTTCTCCATCGCCCTGGACGATAACCTCTTCAGCGAGGCCTACAGCCCGCTCTACGATCTCGTGGACATCGTCAAGATCGATGTCCTGCACATGACCAAAGAGACGCTGACGCGGATGGTGGAACTGCTCAAGCGCTGGCCGGTTACGCTCCTGGCCGAAAAGGTGGAGAATGACCATCAGCAGAAATTCTGCCTCGAACTTGGTTTCCAGCTATTCCAGGGGTACTACTTTGCCCGTCCGACCATGCTCAGGCAGAACCGGATGGACAGTGCCAAGGCAACCCTGATGCGCCTGCTCAACCAAGTCCTGTCCGATGCCGAGTTCGAGGATATCGAACAGACCTTCAAGCAGAACCCCGACCTGACCTACAAGCTGCTCAGGCTGGTCAATTCAGTCATGATCGGCCGGCGGGAAAAAACCTCAACCCTACGCCAGGCAATCGTCACGGTAGGGATGCAACACTTGAAACGGTGGGTGCTGATGGCGCTTTTTGCCAATCGCGACGGCGAACGGCCCGGCTCGCCCCTCCTGGAGATTGCCGCCAGCCGGGGACGGCTCATGGAATGTCTGGTGGAACGTCAGCCGCTCTTGAAAACACGGAGTGATTCCCCCGAACTGGCCTTTCTCGCCGGGCTGCTGTCTCTGCTGGATATCCAGCTCGGAGTGAATATGGAAGAGCTCGCCGAACAGCTCAACCTGATCGAGGAACTGCGTGAGGCCCTGCTCATGCGAAGCGGCCCGCTCGGCACCCTGCTGTCGCTGTGTGAATGCCTGGAACATGAAAACAGCGGCGGGGTGGCAGAGATCCTGGAAAAGATCCGGATAAGCGAAAGTGAGTTTCTCAGGACACAGCTCGAGGTGATCGACTGGACCAATACACTCTGTGGAATTTCCGAATAAGACATGCTCTGCAGAACCGACGGGAGGGATGAAACATGAGCCTGGCATGGGATGAAACTCTGGTAACCGGCATCAGCGAGATCGACGAGCAGCACCAGGAGATATTTTCCCGGTTCACGGCATTTTCGGATGCCTGCGGCAAGGGGGCGGGAAACGAGGGGCTTCAGGAGCTGGTGGCCTTTCTGGAAGAATACACAGCCTCCCATTTCGAGTACGAAGAAAACGCCATGCGGCGGAGCGGTTTTCCCCAGCTCTCCAGCCACCGGGACGAACACCGCACCTTCATGGCCGATTTCACCCATCTGAAGTCGAAGATCGGCGAGCCGGACAACAAACGCGAGGCGCTCATCCTTGCCGAACGTATCATGATCAAGTGGCTGATCATTCATATCGGCCATCACGACAAGGCGCTGGCCGAGCATCTGCAGACCGCCGTAGCAGCCTGAAAAACCAGCGGTCTCCAACAGAAACAGGGCCGGCATCATCCCGGCCCTGTCCCATTATCCTTTTCACCTGTCAGCGCAACGAAACCACGGTGGCCCCGTTTCCCCCCTCGAACCGCTCTCCCAGCCTGAAGGCACTCACCAGCGGATGTCCGTCCAGGTGCTCGTGCACGGCCCGCCGCAGCGCACCGGTGCCGACCCCGTGGATGATCCGCACCTCGCCGTAGCCGGCCAGCGACGAGTGGTTCAGGAAGGGTTCCAGCAGGGCCAGGGCATCGTCAACCCGCTGACCGATCAGGTTGAGCTCCCTGGCTGCCTCCTCGTCGCCTCCTGAGCGCCGCTGTTCGCGATTTCGCGGCGCAACCGCCTTGCCGCTCGGCCGCGCCAGATCGTCCATCGTGACATCCAGCTCCAGCCTCCCCGCCTGCACCCGAAGCCTTCCCTGTCCGACCTTCAGAACCGTGGCGTCACAACCGAGGGAGCGGACCAGAACCCGACTTCCCGGCACGATCTCCGTCAGCTCCAGGGGGCGCTCCCCGCTCAGCTGCCGCAGGGCACCCTCCACCTCCAGCTCCTTGGCACGGAGCTGTTCGCGGGCTGCGTCGCGTTTTTCGTGCCGCGCCTCGTCAAGTATCCGGTTCAATTCGCGACGGGCCGACTGGACCAGTTCCTTGGCATCCTGCCACGCCTTTGCCATTGCATCGCGGCGACGTTCCTCCTCTTCGGCCTGCCGCTGCCGCTGCTTTTGCTCCTGTTCTGCAAGCACCGCCTCCCTGTCCGACAGTTCGACCAGACGTGCCTCATAGGACTGACGCTGTTCCTTGAGCTCTGCAAGCAACCCCTGGAACTCGCTTCCCACCCGCCCAACCAGCCCCTGGGCAAAGTCGATGACGTGATCCGGCAGACCGTAACGCCGGGCCGTTTCCAAAGTGTGCGACTCTCCCGGTTCGCCCACCTTCAGACGGTAGAGCGGGAGCAGGCTCTGGCGGTCGAACTCCATGGCAGCGTTCAGCATGCCATCAGTTCTGTGCACGAAGCCGACGATCTCGGTCAGGTGGGTTGTGGCAAGAACCAGGGCGCCCTTTTCCAGCAGCTCCCGGAGGACGGCACAGGCCAGTGCCGCCCCCTGCAGCGGTTCGGTGCCGGTTCCCAGCTCGTCCAGAAGGATCAGGGTCCGGCTGTCGGCTCGGCGGAGTATGTCCGCAATCCTGGAAACATGAGACGAGAAGGTGGAGAGACTGCTCTCGATGGCCTGCTCATCGCCAATATCCACGAGCAGGTCATGCACCCGGGGGAAGATGGAGGTGGACGCAGCCGGCACCGGGATACCGGCAAGGGCCATCAGGGTCAACAGGCCCACGGTCTTGATGGCAATGGTCTTGCCGCCGGTATTGGGACCGGTGATGACCATGACCCTGTTCGGCTCCTCATCGTGCAGCCTCAGATCCAGGGGGACCACATCGCCCCCCCCACGCCCGGTGTGCATGTTCAGGAGCAGGGGATGCCGTGCACCGACCAGGCGGATGGTAGCACCGTCGTCGATGGTCGGTACCTCGGCCCCGAGTTGATCGGCGCAGGCAGCAATGCAGTTGAGCAGGTCGATCTGGATGAGAATCCGGAACTCCTCCTCGATCCCTGCTGCATCCTCCCGGAGCCAGGAGCAGATCTCGCGCAGGATGCGGATCTGTTCCGCCTTTTCCTCGGCAGCCAGGTTCTCCAGCTCGTTGGCCATGCCGATGATCTCGATCGGCTCCATGAATGCGGTTTCGCCGGTATTGGAGACATCGTGCACCACCCCCGGCACCATCCCCTTGGAGTCCATCCTGACCGGGATCACCCACCTGCCGGAACGCTGGGTGATGAAGTCGTCCTGCAAGAAGATGGCAACGCTCCGTTCGCGGACGATCTCCTCCAGACGCCTGCGGATGCGTGCGGTCAGGGAGCGTTTCCGCTCCCGGATCTCGTACAGAAGTCGCGAGGCGGTATCCAGCATACCGCCGTCGCGATCGATCGTCCGGACCAGCGCCTCCAGGATATCGGGGAAGCCGGTCACATGGCCGGCAAGCTGCACCAGCAGCGGAATATCCTGGCGATAGCCGAACTGGCGCGAAAGCGTGGCCAGGATCTGGAACGGCGCGATGAACGCTTCCAGGTCGATGGGATTGAGCAGGGAATCGGTCGGTCGGACCAGCTCCAGAACCGGCAGGATATCGGTAAAGGGGGCAAGCCTGAGCGGCACCCCCAGACGGGCGAGGGAGCGGATCTCCTCCACCCGGCCGAAACGGAGGATAATCTCCTCCCGCCGGTCCAGGGGAACAATCGCCAGGACCGCTTCTCGAGTCGCCTCGCTCTGGGCATACCCGGCAATCATCTCCAGGATTTTGTTGAACTCGATCTTGCGCAGGGTGTCACTGTTGATCATGGGGTTCACCGGTTGCTGCGGAATATTTGCGGCGCGCCTTCTGCCGGCGTTTCGCCTTTTGCCGGCGGAGTTTCTCCTGCTCCGCGCCACGGGGGGTCACCTGTCCGGCTTGCGCGGCAAGCCGCTCCACCAGTTCGCGCCGGGCCAGAAATCGGTTTACCGACTGGCTCCTGTCGCGCATGCATTTCACTTCCAGCCCGCTGGGGCGATGCTTCAACCAGACGCAGGTGGCGGTCTTGTTCACATGTTGTCCGCCGGCGCCGGACGACCGGACAAACCGCTCCTCCAGGTCCTCCTCGCGGATACCCAGGGCTGCCATCGCCTCCCTGAGCTGGCGGTTTTTCTCTTCGCTCACCGCAAAGGTCATGGGGCCTCCCCCCCAGAGGTAAGATGTCGACATTCAGGTTGTTCAAAAATGGTCAGATCGTCGCACCCGCAGAAAGCCCCGCGGAGGCGTGGCAGCGCCACGCCGCACAAGGCGGCTTTCGAGGACGGCGGCGAGATGGCCGTTTTTGAACAACCTGCTGCTAAAGCGTCAGGCTGACCAGCAGGCCCCTGATCTCCTGGATCTTGGCGGCGATCTTGATCCGGTCCTTCTGTTCGCTCATGATCAGACGGTAGAGAGAATCGGCATGTTTGTCAATGACGGTAATGATCTCGTGATAGGCCGGGGCTTTGGGGGTGCCGCTCAACAGCTCGACGCGATAGGCCTCGGCTGTCACCTTGCGGGCCATGGAGGTCAGGAGTTCGCGAAACTCCTTGAAATGGGCCATGCTCGGGTCGCGTTCCAGATTGTCACCGGCAAGGTCGATCTCCTTCTTCAACTCTTCCAGCTCGACGGCCCGGTCGACGAGGAGATCTCCACTCTTGACCAGAGCAGTGGAAAAGGGGGAGGGACGCGCCCCGCTCCCTTTTCCCGATTCGGAGCGCTGCGCCTTTTTGTCCACACGTCGAGCCGGCAGTTTTTCGTCGATGCGCATTTTATTTTCTCGTTAAATATTTCTTATTTTATTTTGTATACGTTTCTGTTATTATGAGTAAAAATATTTACCAACAATAAAAGGTGTCATATGAAGCTGGAGATCAAGAATATTTCCGGCGAGCAGGTTCCGACCGTCATCGCAGACTGTACACAGTGCGGCGGCGCCATTTCCGTCCGCGAGCGCGATTTCCTTTTTTCGCGCCCCCTGCGCTGCAACTCGTGCAACCACGTACGCACCCTCAGCTACCGTGAATACGTCCTGGCCTGCAACTCCCTTGCCCCCCAGCTTCTGGAGTATTCCATCTCCCGGATGGCCAAACGTCGCGGCATACGTTCGCATCGCCTCTGACCGCCCCCCTTCCTCTCCCGACATTGTACCTGCCCCCTGTCCCTCTCCCCTGTTACGGTTCAAGAAACTCGTCGGTGATCCGCTCGTGCCGAAGCCACCAGATCAGCGCCAGCGGTAGCGCCACCCAGAGTGCGATCATGAACAGGGTGGTCATGAGCCCCACCAGATAGTAGAGCAACGAGGGTGAATCCGAGGATCGCCGAACCCAGCCGACAAAATCGGCAATCTCATATCCCGCACCAATGGCCAGGCCGGCCCACCCTCCCCACTCCAGCCCTTTCAGTGCCCAGTGCTGCAATCTGACGAACTGGCTAGCCACAATGAGCATGCCGCAGCCGTACAGGGTCAGCACCCAGGGGAACAGCCCGTGGCGCAGGAAGATCGCCCCGCGGGAAACCGGTTCAAGGGCAGTCTCGTTGATCTGGGTGTAGAGATCCCTGCCATGATAGCCCATCACCCCAAAAAACCCGAAGGCGGCGACCAGGGCTGCCACGGCCATGACCCCCCAGCCGGTGTAGCGGACAGGCGCCGGAACCAGGGGGATTGCAGCCTCTGGCTCCTTGGTGGGAGCCTTGATGAAATCGTCCTGGCGGTAGCTTCGCTGGAGCCGCTCCATGTCCTGTTTGTGCTGCTCCGCTTCCTCCTGCTTCCGTTTCTTTTCCTGGTAGACACTCCCCTGCAGCCCGCACTTGGGGCAGACCTCGAACATCTCGTCGGTGAACGTCGAGTAGTTGCAGTGGGGACAGACGCTCATCAGGTTGGGGTTCCAGCCCTGGGTGGCCGGCTTTTTCACGTGGAATCCGGTGTTGCAGCGCGGGCAATCGATGTAGCGTCCATCCAGCGGCACGTCCTGGTCATTGAGCTCGCCGGAAAGATGACAGTGCGGGCACTCGATCTTCATGAATGTTGACACTCCCCCTGGAAACTGTGCACTATGCAGCCCTTACACTATACCAACTTCACATCTCGCTGCAATCCGACAGTTGAGAGACCCCGCAGCCGTACCCAAGGAGCAGCCATGCATCTCCCCGACCACCTGCTGAACGGCACCCTGATCAGCCGCTACAAGCGTTTTCTGGCCGACATTGCCCTTGACAACGGCTCCGTCGTTACGGTCCATTGCCCCAATTCGGGGAGCATGAAAGGGTGTGCCCTGCCGGGCAGCCCGGTCATCCTTTCCCGGAGTGACAACCCGGGAAGGAAATACCCCCATACCTGGGAGATGGTCCGGGTCGGCGGGTTCTGGATCGGCATCAACACCTCGCTCCCGCCCCGGCTGGTGGCAGAAGGGATCAGGGAGGGGGTCGTCGCGGAACTGCAGGGATACGCAAGCATCCGGGCAGAGGTCCCCTGCGGCCAGAGCCGCATCGACCTGCTGCTGCAGGGAGGAGCGGCGCCCTGCTGGGTTGAGGTGAAGAACGTCACCCTGGTGGAGGGAAAGATGGCCCTTTTCCCCGACGCGGTAACGACGCGGGGGCAGAAGCACCTGCGCGAGCTGATGGAGATCGTGCAGAACGGCCAGCGGGGGGTGATCTTTTTCGTAGTCCAGCGGGGGGATGCCGAGGCGGTCGCCCCTGCCGACAGCATCGACCCGGCATATGGCACGCTCCTGCGCCAGGCCCTGGATGCCGGCGTCGAAGCCCTGGCATACCGGGCCACGGTTTCACCTGACGGGATCCGTCTGGAGAAACGGTTACCGGTCTTGCCGTAAGCAACGATGCAGAAAAAACTGTCTAATGCCCCGAATCGGGACCTTCGCCATGCGCATGGCATGATTACCGGTCCAGTGCCTCGCGGACCCGTGTGAGAAACCTGTTCGCAGTGAATGGTTTCATCAGCAGGTCCACCTCTCCTTCCAGAATTCCCTTGTACTGTATCACATCGAACGTGTAGCCACTGATAAAGAGGACCCTGATGGCGGGAAGGTGCTCCCTGATCCGGTCGAGGAGTTCCTTTCCCGTCATGCGCGGCATGATCAGGTCGCTCACGACAAGCCTGATACCCGTGTGATCCTTCTGCAGCAACTCCCAGGCCTCATCGCCATCACTGGCCTCAACGACATGGTAGCCCCCTTTCTGCAGCATCAACTTGAGTACCTGACGAACCTCAGTCTCGTCCTCAACAAGGAGAATCCGTTCGTTCCCTCCCCGTGCAGGAGTGTCCTCGACTGCCGCCGTTACGGCCTCTCCGTCCGCCACCAACGGCAGGTAAATCTTGAATGTCGTACCGATTCCTTCGTTGCTGTAAACGCGGATTAAGCCACCATGCTGTTGAATGATCCCATGGACGATCGACAACCCGAGACCGGTCCCCTTCCCCGTCCGCTTGGTAGTGAAAAACGGCTCGAAAATCCTTTGAACCGTTGCCTCGTCCATGCCGATCCCACTATCGGAGATGCACAGAAGGGCAAAACTGCCGGTCACGGGTAACGTACCCTCAAATTCACGGGAGGATGCATCCATCATGGTCTGTAGCGTTACGATGCTCAACAGCCCCCCTGATGCCATTGCATCCCGGGCATTGGTGACGAGATTGAGCATGACCTGTTCTATCTGGCTGACATCGGCATTAATCAGCAGAGCTCCCTCTGCCAGGTCTGTTTTCAGATCAATGTCCTCACCAATGATCCGGCGCAGCATCTGTTCGAGATTACGGATAATTGCATTCAAATCAACCGTCTGCATTTCCATCTTCTGCTTGCGGCTGAAGGCGAGAAGCCCCCGTGTCAGGCTCGAAGCACGCTCGGAAGCGTGAAGGATCTTCTCAGCCACCGACCGCCGCTGCTCATCGACACCGGCCATCTCGATGAGCATGGAGGAGTACCCCATGATGGCTGTCAGGATGTTATTGAAATCATGGGCGATGCCGCCGGCAAGGTGCCCGATGGCCTCCATCTTCTGGGACTGGCGCAGTTGTCCCTCCAGTTCGAGCCGCGCCCGCTCCGCTTGCAGCCATTCCGTTTCATCGCGGAACACGATCACGACGCCGATTGACTCTCCTTGGGCATTAATGATCGGGGCGCCGCTGTCTGCTATGTTCCGCCGAGCACCATCCCTGGCAACCAGCAACGCATGAGCCACAAACTCAATTGCCCGTCCCGCCTCGACGATCCGCTGCAACGGGACAGTGATCGGTTCGCCGGTGTTCTCATCCGCCACCCGGAAGACCTTGTCGAACGGCTGCCCGAAAGCTTCGGTGGCATCCCAGCCAGTGAGAACCTCTGCAGCCCGATTCATCAGCATGACCCGACCTTCCCGATCGCAGGCCAACACGCCTTCGCCGATGCTCCTGATGGTCACGGACAACCGCTCCCGTTCGGCATCCAGCCGCTCCTCAGCAGCCTGCAGCTCGGCAGATGCATGGTTGAGTGCATCTGTCAGCAGATCGATCTCCATGGCACCTCTCGCCACGTTCACCTGGCGGCCTTTATGCCGGTTCAGGTCACGGGCGAAAAAACTGAGCTCGCGGATGGCTTGCAACGGGGGTTTCAAGACAAGGTACATGAGGCCAATGCCGACGACAATCCAGAGCGTACCCATCAGCAGGATATTTTCCCAAATCGACTCGCGCATCTCCTCCACAGCACGGAGGCTGAAGGTGATTTTCAACCAGCCAAGCGGTTTGCCGGCAAGGATTGGGGTCCAGCTGACCAGGCGTCCGTTTTCCTGCAGCATGATCGCATCGCGCCGGGAAGGGACCGCCACCTTGTCCCGCCGATAGGACAGCTTTGGTTCCGCTTTCAGGGATGGGCGGGCCAGATCGCACAACACCGTGCCATCCATCTCCATGACGTTGATGCTCAGGATATTGGGGAGGCGCGCCACCTCCAACATCTGTTCTTCGAGTCCGGCAAACTCGTTCACCACCAGCAGGTGCGCAGCGTTAGCGGCATGGGTTGCGGAAAGCACCCGGGCGTTTTCCGCCATGGTACGGACGTAGAGATCCGATTGACGACTGGCGATACGCCACCCGAAGACGGAAATCATGGTCGTCAGGATCAGGGAAAGGAGCAGAATGATTTGTACATCGAGACGCCTCAGCATGGGCTGCTCGCATTCAGCGTGCTGACTGACTGTCCAGACGCTGGAAATCGACTTCGGCAAAAATGCCATAGTCGCGATTGAATGACGCCTTGATGGGATGATCCAGCTTGACCGCTTTCAAGAGCTCCCGGCCGTCAACGCTCTTGTTCATGGACAATACCGCCCTGGTCACCGCATCCCGAACCTTTTTCGGCAGACGGGGATGGGCGGCAAGAGGATGGGAAGCGACCTTTTCGGTTTCAAGCAGGATGCGGAATTCTTCGGCCATCTTGGGGATATCGGTCATGATGGTCGCATCGAGGGTTGCTCCCGCGTCGGCCTTGCCCAAGAGGACACTCTTGGCCACATTGGCCGTCGATCCGCTGAAGGAGGCATTGAAGTCGATCGCACCGACACCCGTCAACAGGGCTTGACGGGTGATGACGCTGCAGACGTTCTTCGGCCCGACAAAGGCAATGGTTTTACCCTGCAGATCTTTAATGCTGGTGTAGGGAGAATCCTTGCGGACAAAGACGATCCCGCTGAACTTGCGGGAACTCCGCACCAGAGGGATGTACTTCTGCTTCTGATGGGCAAGGTAGAACATGTTGGGAGCACTGAAGATAAAGTCCGGTATGCCATCCTCGGACTCCGTCAGGAAGGTGGCGATCTTGTCGTAGAGCTTGAGTTCTATCTGAGCACCGACTCGGCGTGAAAGCTCCTCGACAAAAGGAGTCCAGTTCCGATGCAGGACAACGGCTGGTTTGTTGGGAATGACTGCGAGGGTATAGCTTTTCTTCTGGGCAGCAATGGCGCTAAGCGGCACGCAGAACAGAACTGCAACAATGATCCATCGGACAGCCCGAAGGGCAAACTGCTCTCTGCCTGCTGCCATCGCCAACCTCCCGCAACCATCGCCCGCAAAAGCCACTAAATTGTAACGGTTTTACTGTAATAGTCAAATTCACCCCCTCCCGAAAGGCCATATCCCGTTCTGGCGGTCAGTGCGCCTCGGCCCAGTTGGCACCGTAGCTCATATCGACCTTCAGCGGTATCCTGAGCGGTACGGCATGCTCCATCTCGTGGACCACCAGTTGCTCCATCCGGACCAGCTCGTCCTCCGGCACCTCGAAGACCAGTTCGTCATGCACCTGCATGATGAGCCTGCTCCTGAGCCCCTCCGCCCGCAGACGCCGGTCGATGTTTACCATGGCCTGCTTGATGATGTCGGCTGCCGACCCCTGGATCGGGTAGTTGATGGCGTTCCGTTCGCCAAAGGAGCGGACCGCGGCGTTGCTGCTGCCGATGTCGGGGATGGGGAGCCTCCTTCCCAGCAGTGTCGTCACATGCCCTTCCGAGCGGGCCTGCGCCACACAGGCGTCGAGAAACGCCATGGCGCCGGCGTGACGCTCCTTGTAGCTGCCGATGAAATCCTCCGCCACCCTGCGCGCCACCCCCAGCTGGCGGGCCAGGCTGAATGCCCCCTGGCCGTAGATCACCCCGAAGTTGATGGTCTTGGCCTGGCGCCGCATCTCCGACGTCACCATCTCCGGGAAGAGACCGAAGACCTCAGCCGCGGTCCTGGTATGGATGTCCTCATCATTTCTGAAGGCATCGCAGAAGACCGGATCGTCCGAAAGATGGGCCAGCACCCGCAGCTCGATCTGCGAATAGTCGGCTGAGAGGATGCAATGCCCCTTTTCGGCCACGAAGGCATGGCGGATCCGCCGCCCTTCCTCGGTGCGGACCGGGATGTTCTGCAGGTTCGGATCGGACGAGGAGAGACGCCCGGTCGTGGTCACTGCCTGGTTATAGGAGGTATGAACCCGGCCGTTTTCGTCGACCTGCCCTGCCAGGGCGTCGGTATAGGTGGATTTGAGCTTGGACAGGCTCCGGTACTGGAGGATCAGCCGGGCGATCTCGTGTTCGTCGGCCAGACGCTCCAGCTCGTCCACATTGGTCGACCAGCCGGTCTTCCCCTTGGTCTTCTTCCCCACCGGCAGTTTCAGCCGCTCGAACAGCACCTCACCCAACTGCTTGGGCGAATTCAGGTTGAACTCCCCGCCGGCAAGCCGGTGGACCTCCTGTTCCAGGATGCCCATCTGGCTGCCGAATTCCGCGGAGAGATCGGCCAGGAGCGCCAGGTCCAGCTTCACGCCGGCCAGCTCCATCTCGGCAAGGATTCGCACCAGCGGCATCTCCAGTTCGAAGAAGAGCCGTTCCATGTCGCTCTCGCCAAGCTTCGGCAGGAGCATGCGGTGCAGGAGAAAGGTGGCGTCGGCATCCTCGCAGGAATAGCGGCTCGCCAGGTCGATCTCCACCTGGGCGAACCCCTTCTGCTCCTTCCCCTTGCCGGTCACCTCGGCATAGGAGATCATCCGGTGGTCGAGAAACTCGGCCGCCAGCGAATCCAGGCCATGGCTGGTCCGGCCGGGGTTGAGAAGATAGGCGGCGAGCATGGTGTCGCACCAGAGGCCGGTCATGGCGACACCTGAACTCCTCAGAACCTGGTAGTCGTACTTGATGTTCTGCCCCACCTTGCGAATGGCGGGGTCCTCCAGGATCGGCCGGAGGCGCTCCAGGACCATCGCCCGGTCGAGCTGGGCCGGCACCCCCGGATAGTCGTGCCCCACCGGGATGTAGCAGGCCTCGTGATCCCGGAACGAACAGGAGATACCAACGACCTCCGCTGCCAGCGGGTTGAGGCTGGTAGTCTCCAGGTCGATGGCAAAGGGGTGTTCCGCCACCAGGTCCCTGAGCAACCCGGCGAAATCCTCCTCGGTCGCAATGGTCCGGTACTGTTCGATGGAAAGGGTGGCGCGGCTGGTCAGCTCCTTCAGAAGCGTGGTGAATCCGTATTCCTTGAAGCAGGCTGCCAGCTGCTGGTTGTCAGGGGGCTCGGCGACAAAGTCGGCGAAATCGTACGAGAGGGGAACCCGGCAGTCGATGGTGGCAAGCTGTCGGGAGAGCCGAGCCTGGTCGGCAAACTCGCGCAGCTTCTCGCCAACCTTCCCCTTGACCTCGCCTGCCCGTGCCAAAAGCTCGTCCAGGGAACCGTATTCCTGGATCAGCTTGATGGCGGTCTTCTCGCCGACGCCGGGAACGCCCGGGATGTTGTCGGAGCTGTCGCCGGCAAGGCCCAGGATATCGATCACCCGCTCCGGACCGACACCGAAACGCTCGACCACCTCGGCCAGGCCGGATTCCTTCTCTTTCATGGTATCCAGGAGGCGGACTGAATCGGTGACGATCTGCATCAGGTCCTTGTCGCCGGTCACCACCACCGTGGTGATGCCGCGCCCGGCGCAGTCGGCGGCGATGGTGCCGATGATGTCGTCCGCCTCGTACCCCTGCAGCTCCAACACCGGGATGCGAAAGGCGCGGATAATCTCCTTGATGGGATCGATCTGTACCCTGAGGTCGTCCGGCATGGCGGCCCGGTTGGCCTTGTAGTCGGGATAGATGTCGTTGCGGAAGGTATGCCGGGAGATGTCGAACACCACTGCCACGTGATCCGGCTGCCGTTCCTTGAGCACCTTGAGCAGCATCTGGGTAAAGCCGTAGATGGCGTTGGTGGGGAAGCCGCTGGGGGACGACAGGTGGCGGATGGCATGGTAGGCCCGGTAGAGGTAGGAAGAGCCGTCGATGAGATAGAGGGTCGCCCGGTCTGACATCTATGCGCCCTCCACGCGGGTGAAGATGACAAAGGCCATGGAGGGCCGCTTCTGCGACTCGCGCATGGCAAAGTGCAGTCCGTCGAAGCGCCACCCCGCAGCGGTCCATTCATTCAGCACCTCTTCCAGGATATCCTCGGACACGGTATTGATCTCCACCACCTTGTATTTCAGCATCGTTCACCCCCCTGCCGTAGTGCAAGCCATGGTAGCCGATTCACCCCTGTCCGTTCAAGGGCTATTGTCTGCAGCACGCGGCACTGTATTGCAGCGACCCGAAAAAATGTTACACTTGTCGCACGAGAAAGGAGGTGCCGTCGAGCAGAACCATTGAGAAACAATCACCCTAAACGCCATTGGAGAGAGGGAGCCAGGTATGACAACAAAAGAGAAGGAAACGATCGAGCTGCTGGCAGAACAGACCGAACTGATCCTCGAAACCGATTATCAAAAGAAGGACCTGAAAGAGATGCGCTCTGTCACGAAAAATACCCTCTACGACGGCTCCAAGAAGCTCAAGCACAGTATCCCCAAAGGAAAACGGGTCTAGCAGGTTGTTGAAAACGAAGTTTCAGCGGAGCTAAAAACAGCCATCTCGCCACCATCTTCGAAAAGCCAACTTGTGCGGCGTAGCGCTGTTTATGCCCTGTGGGTACTACGCCTCCGCGGGGCTTTCTGCGGGTGCGACGATCTGACCGTTTTTGAACAACCTGAATCTTAACAGCCTGCTAGGACCCGCGACAGCATCGAGAGGGAGAGAGAGGCGGACGCCCCTCTCTCCCGCGGTATAAAAACGAAGATCATGGCAACGGAGGCACGAGATGGCAATCGTGAAGTACAATCCGATCAAGGAACTGAGATCGATGCAGGAGCAGATGAACCGGCTCCTGGACCTGGCATGGAACCGGGAAACCGGCGAAGACCTGCGGGAAGGGGTTTGGCAGCCGGCAGTGGATATCTATGAAGACGACGAATCGGTGGTGATCAAGGCGGAGATTCCTGACATCGACCAGAAGGATATCGAGGTAAAGATCGAGGACAACACCCTCATCCTGCGGGGCGAACGAAAACACGACAAGAGCATCCGCAAGGAGAACTACCACCGGGTAGAGCGCTATTATGGCGCCTTCCAGCGCAGCTTCCAGCTTCCCCACACCATCGATCAGGAACAGATCAAGGCGACCTGCGACAAGGGGGTCTTGACGATAACACTCCCCAAGAAAGGCGAAACCAAGCCGAAGCAGATCACGGTCGAGGTGAAATAGGCCGGAAACCGCTCGTTTCTCGGTCACAGCGTGGCGGCCTGCTGCTAGCCGACCGTCGCCTCGTTCATGCTCCCGGTTCGATACCCCTCCAGGTCCAGTGCAACAAACCTGAACCCTGCCTTCCTGAAGAGAGCCACCACCTGCCGGCGGAGCTCAACATCGAGCATCCGCCCGATCTCCTCCGGAGAAAGCTCGATACGCGCGGTATCGCCGTGGTACCGTACCCGGTAGGTGCGAAAACCCGATGCTTTGAGATATTCCTCGCAGACCTCGACCATCCGCAGTTTGGCGGCAGTGATCTCCTCGCCGTAGGGAAAACGGCTCGCCAGGCAGGCATAGGCCTGTTTGTCCCAGGTGGGAAGCCCCAGCTCCCGACTCAGGAGCCTTACCTCGTCCTTGGTAAATCCTGCCTCCAACAGAGGGCTGCGTACGGCAAGCTCGCCTGCTGCCTGCCGGCCGGGACGGTAATCCCCCAAGTCGTCGACGGTGGTGCCGTCGCAGATGCCGGCAAAACCGAACTCTTCGGCCTTGGCCCGGCAGATCAGGAACAGTTCTTTCTTGCAGTGATAACAGCGATCCTTCGGGTTTGCGGCAAAACCGGGGATCTCAAGCTCATTGGACTCCACCACCACCTGCCTGATGCCGATGCCCTCCGCCAGGCTGACCGCCTCCCGGAATTCCGACTCCGGATAGGTCGGCGAGGTCGCGGTAATGGCGCAGGCCCGCTCCCCCAGGACATCAAAGGCGACCTTTGCCAAAAGCGTCGAGTCCACCCCTCCGGAAAAGGCGATCAGTGCCGATTCCATCTCTGCAAGTATCTCCCGCAAACGGGCATGCTTGTCGGACAACAGGGTCATTTACCGCACTTCCGCGATCCCTTGCGGGGAATGGCCGCGGCGTCCTTTTCCAGCCCCATCGCCTCTCCCCGCTCACAGAGGTTCTCCAGGCTGATGCCCGAGAACAGCTCTTCGAGCTTGGCAGTCGCCTCGCACCAGACGGTCTGAGTGACGCACTTGCCATCCAGGGCACAGACGCTTCTCTTCCGCCCGTTTTTCTTTTTCCCGCAGTCAACCAGGAGCAGGTCCCCCTCGGTGGCAGCCACCACGTCCCTGACCGAGATCTCATTCAGGGTTCTGGCCAGGAGATACCCCCCCTGCGGCCCCCGCTTGCTTTTGAGGATACCTGCCCGCTTCAGGCTCTGGAAAATCTGCTCCAGATACCGGGGAGAGATATCCTGACGGTTGGCGATATCCTGGATCTGAACCGGCCGGTTGGCTGCGTAAAAGGCAATGTCGCAGACAGCCCGCAACCCGTAACGACTCTTCGTGGACAACCGCATAAAGCCCCCTCCTTGGGTATTACCAGCATTTCTCGGGTGGATCGACTCGCTCTATAAGCTTGATCTCCCCGTCGATCACCTGAAAGACATCACCAAAATCATTGATCCAGCGATCACCCTCATCCAGCGGCATAGGCACCTCGCGGCGGCCCAGAAAGACCTCTTCTTCGCCAATATAGGTGAACCACTCCAAGTTACCGGTCATCCAAACCTTGTTCTTAAGTTCCACTACAAACCTCCGCGGGAATCAAAATTGCCTGCGGATAATACCCGAATGGGCGTCTCCGGTCAAGCAGCACCTGATTTTACTTGTTGGGCCGATCCATTTCTGCTATGAAAAGAGCGTGTCAACTTCGCCACTCTAGAGGAGCTTTCCGATGAAATTCACCAAGATGCACGGTGCGGGCAACGATTATGTCTATGTGAACTGCTTTCAGGAGCAGGTCGCCGATCCCCCCGAAGTCGCCATCAAGGTCTCCAACCGCAACTTCGGCATTGGTTCCGACGGCTTGATCCTGATCATGCCTTCGGACAAGGCCGACGTACGGATGCGTATGTTCAACTCCGACGGCTCAGAGTCGGAGATGTGCGGCAACGGCATCCGGTGCGTGGCCAAATACGCGTTCGATCACGGCATCGTCACCAAGAAGGAGATCACGGCCGAGACCGGGGCAGGCATCCTTACCCTGCAGCTCTATACCGGCACGGACAACAGGGTGGACAGGGTCAGGGTCAACATGGGAGCGCCTCGCCTCACCCGCGCCGAGATACCGATGCTGGGCGAAGCCGGGGAGCAGGTGGTCGGGCAGCCGCTCAACATCCTCCACACCACCTTCAGCATCACCTGCGCCTCCATGGGCAACCCCCACTGCGTCATCTTCGTCGACGACGTGGAGCATTTCCAGGTGGAAAAATACGGCCCGCTCATCGAAAACCACGAAATGTTCCCACGGCGCACCAATGTGGAGTTCGTCCAGGTCCTCTCCCGCACGGAAGTCCGCCAGCGGACCTGGGAACGGGGCGCAGGCGAGACGCTTGCCTGCGGAACCGGCGCCAGCGCGGTCTGTGTGGCTGCTTTCCTCAATGGCCTCACCGAACGGCGGATACTAAATCATCTGTCGGGTGGCGACCTTGAGCTGGAATGGAGCGAAGCTGGCCCCGTCTTCATGACCGGCCCGGCCACCGAGGTTTTCTCCGGAGAGATCGACCTCACCCGGCTCTGACAGGTTGTTGAAAACGAAGTTTCAGCGGAGCTAAAAGCAGCCATCTCGCCGCTGTCCTCGAAAGCTGCCTTGTGCGGCGTAGCGCTGTTTATGCCCTGTGGGTACTACGCCTCCGCGGGGCTTTCTGTGGGTGCGACGATCTGAGCGTTTTTGAACAACCTGAGTTTTTCAAACAACCTGCGAGAAATCCTGTATCAAGCCCTCAGGCCTTCGGCATCAGGGCTTTTTCTTCATCCGGAGAGGACACTATGCCTGACTGCCCGATGTGCACAAAATGGGACGACGAGCCGGAGCTGCACATAGCGGAGTTCAAGCACTGCTTCGTCCTTCTCAACCAGGACCAGTTTTTCCCCGGCTACACCTTCGTCTTTACCAGATCTCACGTCACCGAGCTGTTCCACCTCTCCCCGCAGGTCCGCTCGGCGGTCATGGAAGAGGTAAACGTCGTCGCCGCGGCACTCTACAACGCCTTCTCCCCGGCCAAGATCAACTACGAACTGCTGGGAAACATGGTGCCACACATGCACTGGCATCTGGTGCCCCGCTTTACCGACGACCCGCTCTGGCCCCGCCCCATCTGGAGCGAACCCCATGAGCCGGTCATCCTCTCGGCAGAGCAGTACCGGAAGCGGATCGGTATCATCCGCACCCTGCTGGAAACGCAACAAAAAAACGGCGCCTGAAAAGGTGCCGTTCTTTTGATTCCACCACCTGCTTCGGAGGCATGACGTTACTTCCTGAACCTCCGGTAGA